>JAUXPG010000311.1 GCA_030683915.1 Gemmobacter sp. | reverse complement strand
GCTGTGGCTGCTGGCAACGGGCACCGGGCTCGCGCCCTTCGCCAGCCTGATGCGCGACCCGGAAACCTATGAGAAGTACGAGCAGGTGATCATAATGCACACCTGTCGCGAGGTCGCGGAACTGGAATACGGGCGGCAACTGGTCGAAGGGCTGGCCAAGGACGAACTGATCGGCGAAATGGTCGAAGGCAAGCTGCTGTATTACCCCACCACCACGCGCGAACCGTCGCCCCGCATGGGCCGCGTCACCGACAACCTCGCCTCAGGCAAGGTGTTCGCCGACCTCGGCTTGCCAAGCCCGATGGACCCCGCGACCGACCGTGCCATGATCTGCGGCAGCCTTGCCTTCAATATCGACGTCAAGGCGATCCTTGAAGGCTGGGGCCTGCGCGAAGGTGCCAACTCAGACCCCGCGGAATTCGTGGTGGAAAAGGCCTTTGTCGGGGACGGAATCTAAGGCAGGCGGCAGAAGGGGGGCCGTGGCCCCCTCACCTGACGGCCAAGCCGTTGGGGTACGGCGGCGCGGCGCACCGGGCGGGTCAAAGCCCCAAAGACCGGAACACTTTGGGCAATTCTTCGGGCAGGTCCTGGGCAATCAGCCCAGGCCCAAAGCTGCGGGCACATTCGACATGCAGCCATGCGGCGGTACAAGCCGCGTCAAAGGCGTTCGCCCCACGCGCCAAAAGGCCCGTGATGAAACCCGCCAGCACATCGCCCGATCCGGCGGTGGCCAGCCAGGGCGCAGCGCGGTCATAATGCGCCGAGTTGATGGCACAGCGCCCTGCCGGGCCTGCGATGACGGTATCCGGGCCTTTGAACAGGACCACGCAGCCCGCGCGCGCCGCGGCTTCGCGGGTGGCATCGACCTTGGAATAGGCCGGGCCTTTCGTTGCCGGTTCGGCCAACTTCGCGGCGATGTCGGGGAACAGGCGGGCAAATTCACCCGCGTGGGGGGTAAGGACGCATCGCGCGTGCAATGCGGCGAACATCTCAGGGTGCTGCGCGAGCAGGCTCAGGGCATCCGCATCGAGCACAAGACCCCGCCCCGGGCTCGACCCGGGGCCTCCCGCGTTCTCTGACTCCCTGCGTGGCGCGAGGCCCCGGGTCAAGCCCGGGGCGGGGTCGGTCAGTGCTGCCGCCAGCATCCCGGCTTCGCGGTCCCCGGTGCCCATGCCCGGCCCGAGGCACACCGCGGTGATGCGGCGGTCCGCCAGCACTTCCGAAAGTGCCGCGCCGTCGGCAAGAGGCCGCAGCATCACCGCATCCAGCCGCGCGGCAGTCTCGGCCATCGCATCGGGCGGGCAACCAAGTGTTACCAACCCCGCTCCGATGCGCAGCGCCCCACGGGCCGCCAGACGCGCAGCCCCGCCATGACCCGAGGATCCTGAGAGGAGGAGCGCGTGGCCGTGGGAGTATTTGTGATTGCGGGTAAACTTGGCGAGCGGGGCGTCTGCCTGTCGATGAGACGCCGCTTCGACAAGCGTGACGACCGCACTTGGATCCTGCTCGTGCCTCGTGCACGCACCAAGACCAAGGTCGACCAGGCGCAGTTTGCCCATGGCAACCGGCCCGTCTGCAAGGAAATGGCCTATTTTCGGAAACTGAAACGTGACGGTCAATTCCGCCGCACTGTTCGGTTCGACGCCGTCAAACAGCGCCCGCCCGCTGTCCAGACAATAGCCGGAGGGACAGTCAATGGCGACGACCCGCGCGCAATCCAGTTGGCTGACCAACCGGGATGCTTCGGCATCGAGCTTTCGTGTCAGGCCCGTTCCAAAGATGGCATCGACGAACAGATCCCGACGGAGTCGGGGATCGAAAGCTGTGGAGGGAAAGACATTCCCCAGCGCTACCCACCGATCATGGTTCGCACGCGCATCAGGCGGCATCCGGTCGGGACTGCCGTAAAGGTAGACCTCGACCTCCCATCCCCGCGCCTTCAGCAACCGCGCCACCACGAATCCGTCACCGCCATTGTTGCCCGGGCCGCAGAGCACCGCAGCACGATACCCCCCCTCGGCAAGGTTCGGCCATTCCGCTAACACCGCCGCCACCACCCCTTCGCCGGCACGCTCCATCAACTCCAGCCCGGTAACAGCACCGGACCCGATGGCGGCCTGTTCGATGGCGCGCATTTGGGCAGATGTCAGAACTTCGTTCATTTCCGCGCCGCTTTCATGAAGATTGCGCCCATTTTCCAGACTATATGCTCAAATATTAGGCACAATACCGTTTTCCGGCCTGACTTCCCGCCCGCTGTGACCCTAACCGATTGTCCCTTCGCTGCGAAAGTGGTCAGGAGGGCATGACAGGGAGCCAAGGGAGTCGGGCCATGAAGAAGATCGAGGCGATCATCAAGCCCTTCAAGCTGGACGAGGTGAAGGAAGCCTTGCAGGACGTCGGCATTCAAGGGCTGAGCGTCATCGAGGTCAAGGGATTTGGCCGCCAGAAGGGGCATACCGAACTGTACCGGGGCGCCGAATACGTGGTCGATTTCCTGCCCAAGGTGAAGATCGAGATCGTGCTGAATGACGATATGGTCGACGCCGCTGTCGAGGCGATCATCGCCGCCGCACGCACCGACAAGATCGGCGCCGGCAAGATCTTTGTGTCACCTGTCGAACAGGTCATCCGCATCCGCACCGGCGAAACCGGCGAGGACGCCGTCTGAATTTTCCGCGTCCTGCCGCAAGGCCGGGCCGGACCCGCAACCGCCAACCTGAGGAAACACACATGAGCAAGGTTCAGGACGTCCTGAAACTGATGAAGGACGAAGACGTCGAATACGTCGACGTCCGCTTCACCGACCCCAAGGGCAAAATCCAGCACGTCACGCTGATTGCAGACCTGGTGGACGAAGACTGGTTCGAGGAAGGCTTCATGTTCGACGGCTCGTCGATCGCGGGCTGGAAGTCGATCGACCAGTCCGACATGAAGCTGATTGCTGACCCTTCGTCAGTCTATATTGATCCTTTCTATGCCGAAAAGACCCTGTGCATCCATTGCAACGTGGTCGAACCGGACACCGGCGAGCCCTACAGCCGTGACCCGCGCGGCACCGCGCTGAAGGCCGAAGCCTACCTGAAGGCCAGCGGCATCGGCGACGTGGCCTATATGGGTCCCGAGGCCGAATTCTTCATCTTCGACGACGTGCGCTATTCGGTGACTCCGCAGAAGGTGTCGTTCCAGATCGACGCGGCGGCGGCCTCTTGGAACACCGATACCGAATACGAATCCGGCAACCTGGCCCACCGCGCGCCCCACAAGGGCGGCTATTTCCCGGTCAACCCCATCGACGAGGCGCAGGACCTGCGCGGCGAGATGCTGTCGACCATGAAGCGCATGGGCATGAAGGTCGACAAGCACCATCACGAGGTGGCGACCTGCCAGCACGAACTCGGGCTGGTGTTCGGCACGTTGACGGCGCAGGCCGACAACATCCTGAAATACAAGTATGTGATCCACAACGTGGCGCACGCCTATGGCAAGACCGTCACCTTCATGCCCAAACCGATGAAGGGTGACAACGGATCGGGCATGCACGTGAACATGTCGATCTGGAAAGACGGCAAGAACCTGTTCTCGGGCGACAAATATGCCGACCTGAGCCAAGAGGCGCTGTGGTTCATCGGCGGCATCCTCAAGCACGCCAAGGCGCTGAACGCGCTGACCAACCCCGGCACCAACAGCTACAAGCGCCTGATCCCCGGCTTCGAAGCCCCGGTTCTGCGCGCCTATTCCGCCCGCAACCGGTCGGGCTGCGTCCGTATTCCGTGGACCGAATCGCCGAAGGCCAAGCGCGTCGAGGCCCGCTTCCCCGATCCGTCGGCCAACCCCTATCTCGCCTTCGCCGCGCTGCTGATGGCCGGTCTGGACGGGATCCGCAACAAGATTGACCCCGGCCCGGCTTCGGACAAGGATCTGTACGATCTGCCCCCGGAAGAACTGGCCGAAATCCCGACCGTCTGCGGTTCGCTGCGCGAAGCGCTGGAAGAACTGTCCAAGGACATGGACTTCCTGTTGGCCGGTGACGTGTTCACCCGCGACCAGCTGGAATCCTACATGGCGCTGAAGTGGGAAGAAGTTTATGCCTACGAGCATACGCCCCACCCGGTGGAATACGCGATGTACTATAGCTGCTGACCCGCAGCCCGGAGACGGAAAGGGCGCCCCTTGCGGGCGCCCTTTTCACTTGTGGCGGGCCACGACGCTTGCCACTCTGCAGCGCAGGAGACCGCCCGCGATGCCCCTGACCTACCCCGGCGGCTGGGATGCCGCGATTGACCGCTACGAAGCCCGCCGCGCCCCCTTGGGCTTTGGTCAGGGCGAAGCCTTGCCGCCCCCCGATGCCGATCTTGCCGCGTTGTTGGCGCAGAGGGTGGCGGACCCCGGCCCGATGCCCGACCGCCCCTCGGGCTTTGCCCGAAAGCGCCACGCGATTGCCGCCGAGTTGCAGGGGCTTCCCGAACTCGCCGTTCTGCATGGCGTGCTGATCTCGTGTCTGCGCAAGCGGACGTGGCCCGATCAGGCCCCCGGACTTTTCCGCCGGATATGGGTGGAACACCCCGATGACATGCTGGCGGCGCTGCCGACACGGTGGCTGATCTCGGCTGCGATCACCTTTGCCGATCATGGCGCGACCGAAGGGGAACGCCATCTGGGCCAGTCGATCAAGGTCCTGTTTTCGCTTCTGAAGCTGACAGAGTTCGAGCGGCTCTATTCCGGGCTGACGCCCGAAACTCCGTTCCGGCTGAACCAGAAGGTCAAGACCGATCTGCCCTTGGGGATCGAGCCGTTTTCGCTGCGGGATGGCGGGCTGGACATCAACCTGCTGGCGCCGATGGTGCAGGCGGCGCGCAAGGAACCCGTGCTTGGCCCGTTGGCGATGGCGCTGCTTGACCGGCTGAACGCAGACCCGGGCACGGTTTTTCGCCGTATCGCGCAGATGCGCGACACGCTGCTGCAACGCAAGGCCTGATCCGTGATGGCTGGCCGTGCTGGACAGCGCCGGTGCGGCGCGGCATCATGCAAGGCACAAGGAGAACGCGATGCGCAAGTTCATGGTGGTGCTGGACGACAGCCGGGAATGCCTGAATGCCATGCGCTATGCCACCTTGCGCGCGGCGCATACCGGGGCGGGCGTGGTCATCCTGTCGGTCATCCCCCCGGAGGAATTCCGCCATTGGGCCGGCGTGGCCGATCTGATGCGCGCCGAGGCCCGCGAACGGATCGAGGCGCATTTCGAGGTGTTCGCGAAATGGATGCGTGACAAACATGGCGTGCGCCCCGAACTGGTGATCCGCGAAGGCGAGGCAGTGACCGAGGTTCTGGCGCAGTTGCGTGACGATCCGAAGATCGGCGTGCTGGTGCTGGGTGCGGGGACCGACAAATCAGGGCCGGGGCCGTTGGTCAGCCATCTTTCGCGCAATTCCGCCGGGCTGCCCTGCCCGGTGACGATAGTGCCGGGCGATCTGTCCAAGGACCGGCTGGAATCGATCACCTGACCTAGCGGCGCAGCCAGGTAAACGCTGCCGAGGCCAGCCACCCGGCCAGAATGGCCAGGCTCAGCGACAGGATGCCGTAGATCAGCGGCCGGTCCAGCGCCAGCCGGTGCAAAAAACGTTCAATCCCGGCTTTTTGCACATCGATCGCGGTTTCCTCGACCGCCACCACACGACCTTCGCGCAACAGGAATATCCGCGCGCGAAAGATGCCTTCGGTCAGGTTGGCAGGCAGGCGCACATCGGCACGGATCAGCGTATCCCGCTCCAGCGTCACGCCGCCGTCTTCCACCAGATAGACACCCGAGGCGCGCCGCAAGCGGATCAGCGCGTCGGTAAACACCGGGCTGTCGGCGGCCTGACCGCTGGCGCCAATGGTCCGCACCGCCCGCCCGATGCTGATGCGGTGCCGCAGGTTGTCGGTCTCCGACAGGATTTCGCTCAGGGGGCCCGTGGTAGCGATGGCATAGAACGACGGCGCGGTGTCGATTCCCACCGCGTCGGTGTTCACCCAAATTCCCGCCCGGCGCGCCTTGCGCCGCACGATGACCGGGCCAGCAGGCCCCTCGATCGTGACGATCACATCAAGCTGCCCCGGCGGCACCGGCGCATCGCGGGCCACGGCGCCGAACACCAAGATTTCGGAGCCATCGAAATTCGCGGTAATGGCCACGCGGTTCTGGCTCAGCCCCGCGACGACCGTTTCAGCGCCCGCAGGCAGCGCGAACATCAAAAGGATCAGCAGCAGCCGGATCATGGCAAGCGCCCCGGCGTCAGCACATAAAGCTCGGACGGCGTCAACAGCAGGTCAAAGGCGATTTTCACCGACACCGACAGCACCAGCAACGCCAGAAACAGCCGCAGTCGTTCCGCCTTGAGCCGCAGGCCGATTTGCGTGCCGACCTGTGCCCCGATCACCCCGCCAAAGATCAGCACCACAGCCAGCAGGATATCGACAGAATAGGCGGTGATCGCATGCATCAAGGTTGTGAAGGCCGTCACAAAAATGATCTGGAACAGCGAGGTGCCCACCACCACCTTGGTCGGCATGCCAAGCAGATAGATCATCGCGGGCACCATGATAAACCCGCCGCCCACCCCCATGATCGCCGCCAGAAACCCCACCACCGCCCCGACCAGCATCGGCGGAATCACGCTGATATAGAGGCCGGATACCCGGAACCGCAGCTTGAGCGGCAGGCGATGGACCAGGTAATGCTGATGCGCCCGTCGCAGGGGCGCACCGGGCCTTGATGCCCGGTGCATCGCGCGCAGCGACTCCTGCAGCATCATCACCCCGATCATGCCAAGGAACACGACATAACTGAGCTGCACCAACAGTTCGACCTGCCCCAACCGGCGCAGAATGGAAAACACCCAGATCCCCGCGCCCGACCCGATCATGCCGCCCGCCAGCAGCACGAGTCCCATGCGAAAATCAACCGTCCGCCGTTTCAGATGGGCCAGTACGCCGGACACTGACGAGGCGACCACCTGATTGGCCCCGGTCGCCACCGCCACGCCGGGGGGCACACCGATGAACATCAAAAGCGGGGTGATCAGAAAGCCGCCGCCCACGCCGAACATGCCCGACAGCACCCCCACCAGCCCGCCAAGGCCCAGAAGCGTCAGGGCATTCACCGAAACTTCGGCGATGGGCAGATAAAGCTGCATCAACTTTCCCCGGCAAGTCGCTGGCCGACAAGGAAACTGTCGCACCCGCAACTGGTGATGTCAAAGGGCGAAGCCGGGGGTCAATCCGTCCTTAGGTCAACGTTCCTTGACATAAGGCTCGCCGCCGGCGCGCGGCGGAATGGCCTTGCCGACAAATCCAGCCAGAATGATGACCGTCAACACATAGGGCAGCGCCTGCATCACCTGCACGGGAATCACCACACCGCCAAGATCGATGTTCTGATATCGGTTCGACAACGCCTCCAGAAGCCCGAACAACAGCGTGGCACCAAGGGCCTGCCAGGGTCGCCATTTGGCAAAAATCAACGCCGCCAGCGCAATGAACCCGCGCCCGGCCGTCATGTCCTTGACAAAGCCCGCCGACAGCCCGGTTGCCAGATACGCCCCGGCCAAGCCGCACAGCAGCCCGCAGATCATCACGGCGGCAAAGCGCAAGGTCACCACAGATACGCCAGCCGTGTCCACCGCCGCCGGGTTTTCCCCCACGGCCCGCAGCCGAAGCCCGAACCGCGTGCGGTAAAGCAGCCACCAAGACACCGGCACGCACAGCAAGGCGACATAGACAAGGATCGTGTGGCCCGAGATCAACTCGGCATAGAGCGGCCCGAGGTAGGGCACACCGGACAGGGCTTCGACCCCCGGAAGGGTGATGGTTTCGAACCGCCCGCCCCCCAGCAAGGCCGGGGTGCGCCCGCCCAGCGCAAACCAGTGCTGGCCAATCAGCACGGTCAGCCCGGCGGCAAGAAAGTTGATCGCCACGCCCGATATCAACTGGTTGCCCCGGAAGGTGATCGAGGCGATGCCGTGAATGCCCGACATCATGAGGCTGGCCGCAACGCCCGCCAGAAGCCCCAGCCAGACATTCAGCGTCACCGCCGCCACTGCCCCGGACAAGAAGGCGGCCGCCAGCATCTTGCCCTCCAGTCCGATGTCGAACACCCCCGCGCGTTCGGAAAACATGCCCGCCAGACAGGCGAACAGCAGCGGCGTTGCCAGACGCAGCGTGCTGTCAAGGATTTGCAGGATGGTCATGAAATCCATCAGCGGTTCCCCTTCAGCATCGCAAAGGCCCGCTGCACCGGCCAGCGCACCAGATTGTCGAGCGCGCCGGTAAACAGGATCACCAGCGCCTGAATGACAATGATGAGATCGCGGGGAATGCTGGTTTCAAGGCTAAGCTCGCCACCGCCCTGATACAGGAACCCGAACAGAAGCGCGGCCAACGCCACCCCGAACGGATGGCTGCGCCCCATCAATGCCACGGCGATGCCGATGAACCCGGCACCTTCGGCTGCCCCGTTGATCAGGCGGTTCGCCTCGCCCATGGTGGAATTCACCGCCATCAATCCGGCCAGCGCGCCCGACATCAACATCGCATACATGGTGATCCGAACCGGGCTGATCCCGGCATAGACGGCGGCCTTTTCCTTCTTGCCCAAGGCGCGGATCTGATAGCCCAGCCGGGTGCGCCAGATGATGAACCACACCAGAACACAGGCGCCGATGGCCAGGAACAGGCTGATGTTGGCCGGTGCGCCCTTGGAAAACGGAATGCCAAAGGCGTCGGCCATATCGCCAAGACGGGGCAGCCTCGTCTCGGGCGGAAACCGGCGCGAGGCCGGGTCCATCGACCCTTGCGGCCGCAGCACATGCACCAGCACATAGACCAGCAACGATGCGGCGATGAAATTGAACATGATCGTGGTGATCACCTCGTGGCTGCCGCGCGTCGCGCGCAACCACGCCGGTATGGCCGCCCATGCCGCCCCGAACGCCGCGCCCGCGACCACAGCGCCGATCAGCGCAAGCGACCAGTGCGGCCACGGAACGAACAGACACACCAACGCCACGCCAAGCCCACCCAGCAACGCCTGCCCTTCGCCGCCGATGTTGAAGAACCCGGCGTGAAAGGCGATGGCCACCGCCAGCCCGGTGAACACGAAATTGGTGGCATAATAGAGCGTGTGGCCCCAGCCATAGGTCGACCCCAGCGCACCCCTGACCATGATGGTCATTGCCTCCACCGGGCTTTCACCGATGGCAAGGATGACCACGCCCGACACCAGAAACGCGATGATCAGCGACATCAGCGGTACGATCACCGCATCGGCCCAAGGCGGCATCCGGTTCATGGCTTGCCCCCCATACCGGCCATCAAAAGGCCCAGTTCCCGCTCGTTGGTTTCGCCCGGCAGGCGCTCACCCATGATGCGGCCATCGAACATGACGGCAATGCGGTCCGACAGCGACATGATCTCGTCAAGTTCCACCGACACCAGCAAGATTGCCTTGCCCGCATCCCGCAATGCAACGATCTGCTTGTGGATGAACTCGATCGCGCCGATGTCCACGCCGCGCGTGGGCTGGCCGACGAGCAGCAGGTCGGGGTTGCGCTCGATCTCGCGCGCGACCACGATCTTTTGCTGGTTGCCGCCCGAAAACGACTTTGCGGGAAGCCAGCAATCGGGCGGGCGCACATCAAACTTTTCCATCTTGCGCCGGGTGTCCTCGCGCAGCGCGTCGTTGTCCATCAACAGGGTCCCGCGCTGGTATTCGGGCGCATGGTGATAGCCGAAGGCCACGTTTTCCCAGGCAGTGAAATCCATGATCAGGCCCTGTTCCTGGCGGTCTTCGGGCACATGGGCGATGCCGGCCGCGCGCCGGGCCTGTCCGTCCGCACCCCGCCCCGACAGCGGAAGTTCGGTCCCGTTCATCCGCACCGTGCCACGCCCGCGCATGATGCCACCCAGCACCTGCAACAGTTCGGTCTGACCGTTGCCCGCAACCCCGGCGATGCCCAAGATCTCGCCCGCCCGGACCTGCAGCGAAATGCCGCGCAATTTCTGCACACCAAAAGCGTCGGTGACCGACAGGTTTTCCACCTCCAGCACGGCGCGGCCCGGTGTGGCGGGGCGCTTTTCGACATGGAGCAGGACCTTGCGGCCCACCATCAGCTCGGCCAATTCCTCGGGGCTGGTTCCGGCGGTCTGCACCGTCGCCACCATGGTGCCACGCCGCATGACCGACACCTCGTCGGTGATCTCCATGATCTCGCGCAGCTTGTGGGTGATCAGGATGATGGTCTTGCCCTGATCGCGCAGCCCGCGCAGGATGCGGAACAGGTGGTCCGCCTCGGCCGGGGTCAGCACGCCGGTCGGTTCATCAAGGATCAGGATATCCGCCTGCCGATAAAGCGCCTTGAGGATCTCGACGCGCTGCTGATGGCCGACCGACAGATCTTCGACCACCGCTTCGGGGTCCACGTCAAGTTCGTAATCTTGCGCCAGCTTGCGCAGGGACTCGCGTGCCTTGGCCAGCGAAGGGCGCAGCAACTGCCCGTCCTCGGCACCAAGAATGATGTTCTCCAGCACCGTGAAATTCGGCACCAACTTGAAATGCTGAAAGACCATGCCGATTCCGGCACGGATGGCGGCCTGACTGTCGGGAATGGCCGTCGGGCGACCGCCGATCAGGATTTCGCCGGAATCCGCCTTGTAGAAGCCATAGAGAATCGACATCAGCGTCGATTTTCCTGCCCCGTTCTCGCCGATGATGCCGTGAATCGTGCCGCGCCGAACGCGAATCGAAATGTCCTTGTTCGCCTGCACCGGGCCAAAGGCCTTGGAGATGCCGCGCAGTTCTATGGAATAATCCGAAGCGGGGGCGGCAGTTTCCTGCCGCCCCGAAAGGGTTTCCGCCGGCATCGCGGCTCAGAACGCCGGACAGGTGCTGTCGGTGCGGTAGTCATGCACCGAGATGGTTCCGGCAATGATCGCGGCCTTGGCTTCTTCGGCCTTGGCCTTCATTTCGTCGCTGACAAGCGCGGCGTTATGTTCGTCGAGCGCATAGCCTACGCCGCCTGCGGCAAGGTTCATCAGAACGACGCCGGTTTCAAGTTCGGGACCGTCCGAGAACGCCTGATGGACCGCGTTGTCCACCAATTTCAGCATCGAGGTCAGGACCTTGCCCGAATGCAGGTAGTTCTGGTTGCTGTCCACGCCGATCGACAGCACGCCACCGTCCGCCGCCGCCTGCAGCACGCCAAGCCCGGTACCACCCGCCGCTGCGAACACAACGTCGGACCCTTGGCTGATCTGGGCCTTGGCAATTTCGCCGCCCTTCACCGGGTCGTTCCACGCCGCCGGGGTATCGCCGGTGTAGTTCACGATGACCTTGATATCGGGTTTGACGGCCTTGGCGCCTTGCGCATAGCCGCAGGCGAAGGCGGTGATCAACGGAATGTCCATGCCGCCGACAAAGCTGATGGTGCCGGTCTTGTTTGCCATCGCGGCCAGCATGCCGACCAGATAGCTGCCCTCGTGCTCGGTGAAGATGACCGAGCGGACGTTCGGCGCCTCAACCACGGCGTCGATCAGCACAAACCGGGTGTTGGGGTATTCCGGCGCGACTTCCTTCAGCGTTTCCATGTTCTGGAAACCCATCACGACAATCGGGTTGGCGCCCGATTCCGCCATGCGACGGGCGAACTGCACCCGCTGCGCGGCGGACTGCATTTCAAGCTCCTTATAGGTGCCGCCGGTTTCCTTGGCCCATCTTTGGGCGCCGTTGTGGGCGGCCTCGTTGAACGATTTGTCGAACTTGCCACCCAAATCAAAGATCAGCGCGGGCTCGGCCGCAGCCATGCCCGCCGACAGGGCCAGTGCCGCCGCGGCGCCAAGAAATTTGTGCATCAGGGTCATTCGGTCTCTCCCGTTATGTGCCGCAAGGTCCAGCCGTTGCGGTGTCCGACTTTGCGCGGATCAGCCCACATCAAGCCGCAGGCCAGCGCGGCGGTCAACTGGTTTTTGACCCGGTGGTCAGGCGGTGCCTGCAACAAGGGCGCGGGCTAACCCTTTGGTTGCGCAAATGTGCGCGCCATCAACACCGCATCGCAAGGTGCGCCGCTGGCATCGCGGTAATACCCCTTGCGCCGGCCACATTCGGCCCATCCGGAACGGGCGTAAAGCGCACGGGCCGGGGCGTTTGGCGCCGACACCTCCAGAAAGCCGCGCGCGGCCCCCCGCGCCTGCGCCTGTTCGGCAAACCGCGCCATCAGGCGGCCGCCGATGCCCTGCCCCTGCGCCTGTGGCGCGACGGCGATGGTCAACACCTCGGCCTCGTCGAGAATCACGCGCCCCATGACAAAGCCCGCAGGTTCACCCACCAGAAAGGTGCCCGGACCGTCCAACAGCGCCGCGATTTCGGCGGCAGACCACGGGCGCGGGTCGGTGAACGCCGCAGCGTGGATCGCGGCAAGCTCCTCGGGCGTCATGGCAGGATCAGAGGGGGCGGATCGCTGGGCGGGGCGGCATCGGCCGGGCGCAGATAAATCGGCGCAGGCCGCGCGCCCGGAAGGCGCGTCGCGGCGATGCGTGCGGTGGCTTCGGCCAGCGGCATCGCGGGTGCCAGCAGCTGCCCCCCGGTCGCAACCGCCGCCGATCCGGTCGCAGCCCACCCGTCATAGGCCGCGCGCAAGCCGGCATCATCCAACACCACCAACTCACCGGGCGTATGGGTGAACGCTTGGACCCAGATCTCGCCCGACCGCGCGGCCTCGGCAACGACCAGCGGGCGCGGAAGGCCGTGCGCCATCGCCTCCAGCCGCCCGACCCCGATGGCCGGAATGCCAAGCCCCACCGCCAGCCCGCGCGCTGCAGCAACGGAGATACGGATGCCGGTAAAGTTGCCCGGCCCCGTGCCGACCCCGATGCGCGACAGCGCGCTCCAGCCGAGTCCCGCCTCGGCAAGCAGGTCGGCCAACAGCGACATAAGCCGTTCGGCCTGGCCCTTGGTCATCGCTTCGTTGCGGGTCAGGCACCGCCCGTCTGGCAAAAGCAAAGCGGCGGCGCAATGCGCCGCCGATGTGTCAAAGGCCAGAACCGTCTCAGGCGGCAACAGGGCGCACTTCCGTCACTTCGGGGATGTAGTGCCGCAGCAGGTTCTCGATACCCATCTTCAGCGTCAGGGTCGAAGACGGACAACCAGCGCAAGCCCCCTTCATGTGCAGATAGACCACGCCGCGGTCAAAGCCGTGGAACGTGATGTCGCCGCCATCCTGCGCAACGGCAGGGCGCACGCGGGTGTCGAGCAGTTCCTTGATCTGGCGCACGATGTCGCCATCGGGGCCGTCGTGCGTCGCGTGTGCCGCCGCTGCAACCCCTTCGATCACCGGTGCGCCCGACTGGAAGTGTTCCATGATCGCGCCAA
>JAUXPG010000305.1 GCA_030683915.1 Gemmobacter sp. | reverse complement strand
AAGCGCGGTGGGCGAGGCGCGTGGCCCCGCCCCGCACTGGTCACGCCAAACGGCTGACCACCACGGTCACTTCGGGCTTCTTGCCGATTTCCTCCATCGACACCTGCCGCACGACCCGGCGCACGCCGTCGTCCAGCTTTTCGTCGTCGCGCATCACCTTGGCACCGGCACGATCAAGGAAATCGGCCAGATCCGCCTCGATCACCTCGGCCAGAGGGCGCCCGCCCTTGCCGATTTCCGGCAGGCCCATCGGTTCGGCCCAAGGTTCGCCCAAGGGCGCATCATCTTCGTCCAGCAGCAGGGTCACGATGACATGGCCGTTCAGCGCCATGCGGATACGGTCACGCACGACCCCGTCCAGCGCGCCAACCAGCACCGAACCGTCCAGATAGATGCGGCCGGTCTCGATGTATTCCGCCAGTTCCGGGGTTTCGCCGGTGAGGTCCAGCATCATGCCGTTCGGCGCGATTTCGGCCGCCATTCCGTTGGCGATGGCCAGTTTCGCGTGTTCACGCATGTGGCGGTGTTCGCCGTGCATCGGGATCACCACATCGGGCAACACCAGCCGGTGCATGGTTTCCAGATCGGGGCGGTTGGCATGGCCTGAAACATGGTAAAGCCCGCCGGAATCGTCCACCACTTCGACGCCCATCTCGGAAAACGCGTTGACGACGCGGCCGACGTCACGTTCGTTGCCCGGAATGGTCTTGGACGACAGCAGGAAGGTATCGCCTTCCTTCATTTGCATGCCCAGATACTTGCCCCGGCTCAGCTGCGCGCTCGCGGCGCGGCGTTCGCCCTGGGTGCCGGTCACGATCAGCATCAGGTTCTGGCGGGGCACCTGCGCGGCGTCCTCGGGGCTGATGGTCGGGGGGAAGCCGGTCAGGATGCCGGTTTCCTGCGCCACAGACACCATCTTGCGCATCGCGCGCCCCATCAGGCAAACCGACCGCCCCGCCGCCCGCCCGGCCAACGCCAGCGTCTTTACCCGGCTGACATTCGAGGCAAAGGTGGTCGCAGCCACCAGCCCGCGCGCATTGGCGATCAGCTCCTGCAACGGGGTGTGCAGCGACGATTCCGAACGCCCCGGATGGGTGGAAAACACGTTGGTGGAATCGCAGGTCAGAACCTTGACGCCTTCGGCCCCGATGGCGGCGAACACCTCGGGGTCCCACGGTTCGCCGACACCCGGGTCGGCATCGAGCTTGAAATCCCCGGAATGTAGCACGCGCCCCGCCGGCGTATCGATCAGCAGCGCCGAGCTTTCGGGAATGGAATGCGACACCGGCACGAATTGCACCTTGAACGGCCCCGCCTGCACCCAGTCGGGCCGCGGCGTGTGGATCTGGACCACCGACCCGTCAAGGCCCTGATCTTCCATCTTCAGCTTGGCAAGCGCCCCGGTGAACCGGCGCGCATGGACCGGCGCGCGCAGGCGCGGCCACAGATGGCCAAGTGCGCCCACATGGTCCTCGTGGCCGTGGGTGATGAAAATCCCCTCGATCCGGTCGGCACGTTCTGCCAGCCAATCGACGTTCGGCATGATCAGATCGACACCGGGCGTGGTATCCATGTCGGGAAACGTCACGCCGAGATCGACAACGATCAGCCGTTCGCGCCCTTCCGGGCCATAGCCATAGACGTAGCAGTTCATGCCGATCTCCCCCGCGCCTCCGAGAGGAAGATAGATCAGGCGGTTGGCAGTCATGCGGACTCCAGTCTGCGGTTGTGGTCGTGGATCAGCACCAGGCCATGCATGGTAAGATCGTCTTCGACCGCGTCAAATACATCGGTTCCCTGCTCGAACAAGGGGGCAAGCCCGCCGGTGGCAACCACTTTCATCGGTCGGTCGCGTTCGGCACGGATCTGCCGCACGATGCCTTCGACAAGCCCGATATAGCCCCAATACACCCCGGACTGCATGCAGGCCACCGTATTCGTGCCGATCACCCGTTCAGGTCGCGAGATATCGACATGCGGCAAGGCCGCGGCGGCCATGTGCAGCGCCTCAAGCGACAGGTTGACGCCGGGCGCGATGACCCCGCCGATATAGGCCCCGTCGCTGTCGACCACGTCAAATGTGGTGGCGGTGCCGAAATCCACCACGATCAGGTTGCCGCCGTGCCGGTCAAACGCGCCTGCGGTATTGACCAGACGGTCAGGCCCGACGTTGGTGCCCTGATCGACCCGAGGCGGGTGGGGCAACACACACCCCGGTTTGCCCACTACGCGGGGGCGACAATCAAAGTAACGGTCGCAGAGCACCCGAAGGTTGAACACCACGCGCGGCACGGTGGATGAGATGATCGCCGCCGTCACCTTGGCCTCGACCTTGTTGAGCATCAGCAGGCTGGACAGCCAGACAAAATACTCATCCGCAGTGCGCTTGTGGTCGGTGGCGATGCGCCAGGTCGCCCGGAACCTGCTGCCATCCCAGATGGAAAACACGGTGTTGGTGTTGCCGCAGTCGATTGCCAGAAGCATGGCATTTCCTTTTGCTGAACCGCCGGGGGTCGTCGGGCAGGGATGCAGGTCTGTAATCAGAAATGGATATCGGCCGCCGGAATGGTTTCAAGCCCCGTCGGCGTGCGCAGCACCAAGGCGCCGCTTGGATCGATGGTGTCAAAGATGCCGTGGCGCGTGGTCGTGCCGGTGCGCGCGGTTATCGCCTCGCCCAGACGCGCGGCGTGGGCCAGCCAGGCCGCGCGGATCGGGGCAAAGCCGCCTTGGGCCAGCGCGGCCTCCTGCGCGGCAAAGGCGGGGGCAACGGCATCAAGCAGCGCCTCGGGCGCGATGCGCACGCCGGTTTCGCCCAGCACCGACACCGGCGGAACCGCACCGGGTTCCACCTGATCTGGTGACGGCGCGGCAATCAGGTTGACGCCAATCCCGACCGCAAGATGGTCCACCCCGCCTTGGGACCCTAGAGATTCCAGCAAGATGCCCGAAACCTTGCCCCCGTTCAGCAACAGGTCGTTTGGCCATTTCAGAGCGAAGGCCTGCGACAGGCCGGTCAACCGCACCAACGCATCACGCAAGGCAAGTGCTGCGACGAAACTCCGAAGGGCGGCCTCGGACGGGCCGCCCTTCGGGCGCATCAGCAAGGTCGCGTGGAAGTTGCCGCGCGGGCTGACCCAAGGCCGCCCCCGGCGCCCGCGCCCAGCGGTCTGGAACCCCGCCAGTATCCAACAGGGACCTTCCCCCAAGGCCGCGCGCCGCGCCGCCTCGGCCAAGGTGGTGTCGGTTTCGGCCAAGATGACCCGGCCGACCCCTTCGGGCCAGTCAGCGGACAAGCGCCTGCGCCGCAGCGAGCGCCGGGCCCTCGATGCCGAACAGGTTGACCACACCGGCCAGCATCAGGATGGCCGACACCATCATCAGCGCCCACTGAGCCGGGGCCATCCGGCTTTCCAGCACCTCGCCCTCGCGCCCGAAATACATGAAGTAGACGATGCGCAGATAGTAGAACGCCCCGATCACCGATGCGATGGCACCCGCCACGGCAAGCCAGACCATCCCGCCATCAACCGCGGCCTTCAGGACCGACAGCTTGGCAAAGAAGCCAAGCATCGGCGGCACGCCCGCAAGGCTGAACATCAGCACCAGCAGTGCCAGGGCTTTGGCCGGTTCGGCCTTGCCGAACTGGTGCAGTGCATCGATCGAGGCAATCGGCCGCCCGTCACGCTCCATCGACAGGATGAAGGCAAAGGTGCCGACGTTCATGGTGACATAGATCGCCATGTAAACCAGCATCGCCTGCACGCCCTGCGCCGAACCGACCGCAAGCCCGATCATCGCAAAGCCCATGTGGGCGATCGAGGAATACGCCATCAGGCGCTTGATGTCGCGCTGGCCGATCGCTGCGATGGCGCCGACGAACATCGACAGCGC
>JAUXPG010000198.1 GCA_030683915.1 Gemmobacter sp. | reverse complement strand
GTCGAAGAGGCGATCCGTCTGAAGGAAAAGGGTGTGGCCACCGAAATCGTGGTCGTGTCGATCGGCGTGAAGCAGTCGCAGGAAACGCTGCGCACCGCGCTGGCGATGGGGGCAGACCGCGCCATCCTGATCCAGGCGACCGACGACGTGCAGACCGACATCGAGCCTTTGGCCGTGGCCAAGCTGCTGGCCGCCGTGGCGAAGGCCGAGGAACCCGGCCTGATCATCGCGGGCAAGCAGGCGATTGACAACGACATGAACGCGACGGGCCAGATGCTGTCGGCGCTGCTGGGCTGGAGCCAGGCGGCATTTGCCAGCGAGTTGACGGTTACGGGCGACACCGCCACCGTCACGCGCGAGGTGGACGGCGGATTGCAGACCATCTCGGTGAAGATGCCCGCCGTGGTGACGGCGGACCTGCGCCTGAACGAGCCGCGCTATGCCAGCCTGCCCAACATCATGAAAGCCAAGAAGAAACCGCTGGAGGAAAAGACCGCCGCCGATTACGGCGTCGATGTCACCCCGCGGTTGAAGGTGATCAAGACCGTGGAACCGGCGGGCCGCAAGGCGGGGGTCAAGGTCGGGTCGGTGGACGAGCTGATTGCGAAACTGAAAGACGAAGCGGGGGTGATCTGATGGCCGTACTGCTGATTGCCGATGTGAACGGGGGCCAGCTTGCCACCGATTCGCTTGCGAAAACCCTGACGGCGGTGGCCGGTCTGGGCGAGGTGCATGTGCTGGTTGCCGGGGCTGGCGGGGCCGGGGCCGCTGCCGAGGCGGCGACGCTGGCGGGTGTGTCGAAGGTGCTGTTCGCGGATGACGCGGCCTATGCGCATGGCATGGCCGAGGCGACTGCGGCGCTGGTTGTCGGACTGGCCAGCGGCTACAGCCACATTGCCGCGCCTGCGACGGCGGCGGCCAAGAACGTGCTGCCGCGGGTGGCCGCGCTGCTGGATGTGATGGTGCTGACGGATGTGACGGCGGTGGTTGACGCCTCGACCTTCGAGCGTCCGATCTATGCGGGCAACGCGATCCAGACCGTCGCCTCGTCGGACGCGATCAAGGTGTTCACCGTGCGGACCGCGGCCTTTGCGGCGGCCGGAACCGGCGGTTCGGCCCCGGTCGAGGCGGTGTCGGGTGCCGATGGCGGCGGGCTGAGCACCTGGGTCGAGGACAAGGTGGCGGCTAGCGACCGGCCGGACCTGACCAGCGCCAAGATCGTGGTGTCGGGCGGGCGCGGCGTGGGGTCGGAAGCCGACTTTAAGCTGATCGAGGGCCTGGCCGACAAGTTGGGCGCCGCTGTGGGCGCCTCGCGCGCGGCGGTGGATTCGGGCTATGCGCCGAACGACTGGCAGGTTGGCCAGACCGGCAAGGTGGTGGCCCCCGCGCTCTATGTCGCGGTAGGGATCTCGGGCGCGATCCAGCATCTGGCCGGGATGAAGGACAGCAAGGTGATCGTGGCGATCAACAAGGACGAGGAAGCGCCGATCTTCCAGGTGGCCGATTATGGTCTGGTGGGCGATCTGTTCACGCTGGTGCCGGACCTGACCGCCAAGCTCTGACCCGACGTCGGGGTGCCTTTACTTGGGGGCCGGCTGCTCGATCAGCCGGCCCGCAGGTTTTTGCGGCGATCCATCCGGCCAGGTGCGCCCGTGTCGGCCCGCATGCGAAAGGGGCGCCCGGTGGGGCGCCCCTTTGCCTTGGCGGGTCGGGGGGGGATCAGAAGATGAAATCATCCACCGACAGGGCGACGATGCCGTTCAGGCGCACGGCAAAGTCCTTGTCGCTGATCACGCCGTTGCCGTCGCGATCCACGTAAAGCGTGTTGTTCCCCGCGCTGAACACCGCGCCCATCGTTCCTTGGGCGGCACCGGCCAGCAGGGCGTTGGCCCCTTTGACGTTGGCCGCGTTGCCAAGGAACGAAATCCCGGCGAACGAGCTGTGCGAGAAGTCCAGAAGGTCAAGCCCGGTTTCGAAGTCGGTGATCCGGTCATGCGCGGCTGCGCTGATGCTGGCCACCGAACTTCCGTTGGCGCGGAAGACGAAGGTATCCGCCCCCTCGCCGCCGGTCATCACGTCCTGCCCACGGCCCGCGATAAGCCGATCGTTCCCCGCCCCGCCAAGCATGACGGTTTTGCCCGAAAGCGAGGTCCAGCCACGGAAGACGTCATCGCCGTCACCGCCTTCAACACGGATGGTACCGGACCCGGTGTTGGTGATCACGAACAAGTCGCTGCCGGCATCGCCGCTGGCCCGAATCTGGCCCGCGCCGCTGTTACTCAGCGTCAGCGTATCGGTGCCGGCCCCGCCCGAGACAGTGGAAATGGTGCCTTCGGCAGCGTTGGTTGAAAGCGTGATCGTGTCACGGCCGTTCCCCCCGCGCAGAGTCACCGATCCGTTGCCTGAGACGGTGATGACATCGGCGCCAGACCCGCCATCAATGACATGGGCACCGTCGCCCGTGACCGTCACGACATCGGCCCGTGCCGAACCGACAACGTTCACCGCCTCTGCCGCCGCGAAGGCGTCGGCCCCGAGTGTGACGCCAGCGCCGGTCAGGCCCGAGGCGTCCACCGAGGTCAAGGCACCCAGCGCCCATCCGGTGGTATCGACCGTGCCCGTGCCTGTGCCGTTGCTCAGGGTCTGGCCAGCGCCGGACAGCACCAGTGTGGTGACGGTCGACGCCCGCAGCACGGTGTCAAAGTCGCCCTCGGCCACCAGATTGAGAGTGCGGATGTCACTGTTCAGACCATCAAGCACGATTTCCCCGCCGGTGTTGGACAGGGTCAGCGTGAATTCGGTCTGGCCAGTCTGCACCTCGATGATCCGGTTGTCGGTCGGATCGGTCAGGGCTTCGATCTCGGCACGCTTGGCGATGGCGGCGCTGATTGCCGCCGTCGCGACGGCAAGGCTGTCCTGTGCGGCAACCAGCGCCGCAGTATAGCCGGCAAGCGCCGCGTTGGCGGCGTCCAGCGCGTCTTGGGCATCTGACAGGGCGCCCTCGGCTTGATCGAAGGTGCTTTGCGCCGCGGCAAGTTCCAGTTCGGCGGCCTGCACGGTGGCCTCGGCGGCCGCCAACTGTGCCTGCAGGCTATCAGCGATGGTCTGGCTTTGGTCCAGCACCGCTTCTGCCAGAGCCAAAGCTGTGGTTGCGGCATCCACTGCCTCGGGGGCAAGGTCTGCGACGGCCTGGGCAGCAGCCAGGGCGGCCTCTGCCGCAAGCACGCCGTTCTGGCCGATTTGCAGTGCGGTCAATGCCAGTTGTAGG
>JAUXPG010000179.1 GCA_030683915.1 Gemmobacter sp. | reverse complement strand
CCCGCCGTGGGTTCGTCGAACATGAAGATCTTGGGCTTCAGCGCCAGCAGCAGCGCGACCTCGAGCTTGCGCTGATCGCCATGCGGCAAGGCGCGGACAGGCTGCCCAGCCTGATGGGTCAGGCGCACGCGGTCCAGTATGGCCGCCGCTTCGTCCGTCAGCGCGCGGCGGCCCGAGGCGAGCGACAGCATGCCGAACCCTTCGCCACGCCGCGCCTGCACCACAAGGCGGACATTCTCCAGAACGGAAAGCCCCGGAAAGAGGTTGGTCAACTGAAACGCCCGCCCGATCCCCGCCCGTGTGCGCGCCGCGATGCCCGCGCGGGTGATATCCCTGCCCTCCAGCAGCACGGTCCCCGAACTGGCCGCGACCTGACCCGAGATCAGGTTGAACCACGTCGTCTTGCCCGCCCCGTTGGGGCCGACAATGGCGGTCAGTTCGCCGGGGCGAAAGGCGCAGGTGACAGCGTTGACAGCGACATGGCCGCCAAAGCGCACGGTGAGCGCGCGGGTTTCAAGCGAGGGTGTCATGGGATGCCACATGCTGGCAGGCGCCGGGGCTTTTGCACCGGCCACCGCAGGGAAGGGTTGGGCAAGGTCAGGTGATGCGCGCGGCGGCAACCGCGCGCATCACGGTCGGATCAGCGCGTGTTGCGGATCGGGATGTTCATTTCCTCGATCGGGATTTCACGCACCAGTTCCGGGATGCCCCATTCGACGTTCGGATCGACCTTGATCTTGAAATGATACATGGACTGCAACGCCTGATGATCCTCGGCGCGGAAAATCATCTTGCCCTTGGGGGTTTCAAATTCCATGCCTTCCATCGCGGTGATCAGCGCCTCGGTGTCCGTGGAGCCCGCCTTTTTCAGCGCCTCGACCGCCGCGATGCCCGCTGCCATGCCGCCAGCGGTGAAGAAATCCGGCGGGCTGCCAAAGCGCGCCATGTGTTCCTTGACCAGCCAGTCGTTCACCGGGTTCTTCGGGATATCGTAGTAGTAATAGGTCGCCCCTTCCATGCCGGGAAACGCCTTGTAGGCCTTGAGCGCCTCAAGGATGTTGCCGCCCGTGGCAATCTCGATGCCAAAGCGCGACGGGTCCATCGCCTGAATCTTGCCCATCGGGTTGCCGCCGCCGGCCCAGATCACGAACAGGCGCTTGTCGCCCGGCAGGTCCTTCATCGCGTTGAAGATGCGTTCGGCATAGGCGGTAAAATCGGTGGTGTCGGTCGGTGCGTATTCCTCGACCACCAGTTCGGCCTTGGTGCCAGCGAGCGCCTCCTTGAACGCCGCGATGCCGTCGCGGCCGAAGGCGTAATCCTGGGCCAGCGTGGCGATCTTCACCCCGTCACGGCCCAGCGCGACTGCGTTGGAAATCGCATCCTGCGACGAATTGCGCCCGGTGCGGAAGATGTAACGGTTCCATGCCGATCCGGTCACGCTGTCGGCAACGGCGGGTTCGACGATCAGGATCTTTTCGAACTCCTGCGCGACGGGCAGCATGGCGAGCGCCACGCCCGACCCCACCGGCCCGATGGCCAGGTCGGCGCCGTCATCGCCAAACGCTTCGGCCAGCATGGCGCGGCCTACGTCCGGTTTCAGTTGGCTGTCCTTTTCGATGACGACGATCTTTTCGCCGTTCACCTCCATCGTGCCGCCTGTGGCATATTCCAGCCCCATCATCAGCCCGTCGTGGCTTTGCTTGGCATAGGCCTCGAGCGCGCCGGTCTTGTCATAGACATGGGCGATCTTGATGTCGGCAGCGGCGGGCAGCGCCCAGCCCAACAGGGCCGTCAAAGCGACGGCAGTGGTGAATTTCATGGCATCCTCCCTGAAAACATGACGTATGATTCATGTTTCACAATTGATACCGCGCAAGGTCCGTTCCGTCAACGGGTTTGACGGGAAGGGTCAGGCGGCGGGTGTGTCGGGGGCTGGCACGATGCGGGAATGGCCGCGGAATTCGGCCACAACCCGCCCGTCCTGCGCAGTGATGCGGACATCATAGATGCCCGACCGCCCTTGTCGCGCAATTTCGTGGGCGGTGGCGGTCAGCAGGTCGCCAATGCGGACGAGCGCCAGATAGGTGATACTGCAGTGCTGCGATACCGCCGCGTCGCCGTGGCTGTTGCTGGCATAGCCGAACGCGGTATCTGCCAGCGCGTAGGTATAGCCGCCATGCCCGGCACCGTGGGCATTGGCCATGGCGGGGGTCACCTGCATGGTGATGGTGGCCTGCCCCGGCGCAATATGCACGAGATCCAGTCCGAGCGAGTGAAAGGCCTGATCGCACTGCATCATGGCGGCGGCGGACCGGGTGGCGGTTGCCTGCGGGTCGGTCATGGTGCAATCACCGCGCAAAGCGCGCGGCATGGGCCGCGCGCAGTTCGGTCTTTTGCACCTTGCCCATCGTGTTACGCGGCAGCGCCTCGGCCAACACCAATGCCTTGGGCTGCTTGAACCGCGCCAGGTGCGCGCCCAGCGCCGCCTCGATGGCTGCAAGATCGGGGGTCTGGCCGGGTTTCGGCACGATCACGGCCACCACCGCCTCGCCAAAATCGGGATGCGGCACGCCCACCACCGCAGATTCCAGCACACCGGGCTGGTCATCCAGAATCAGCTCGATTTCCTTGGGATAGACGTTGAACCCGCCGGTGATGATCAGGTCCTTTTGCCGCCCCACGATGGTCAGGTAGCCGTCGGCATCGAACCGTCCCAGATCGCCGGTGATGAAGAAACCGTTGGCACGCAACTCCTCGGCGGTCTTTTCCGGCATCTGCCAATAGCCCTTGAACACGTTCGGGCCGCGCACCTCGACCATTCCAATCTCGCCCGGCGGCAAGGGGGTGCCAGTCGCGGGGTCGGTCACCACCACCTCCACCCCCGGCAGCGCAGGTCCCACCGTGCCCGCGCGGCGATCGCCGTCATAGGGGTTGGAGGTGTTCATGTTGGTTTCGGTCATGCCGTAGCGTTCCAGAATCCGATGGCCGGTGCGGGCCTCAAACGCCACATGGGTCTCTGCCAGCAACGGCGCCGACCCCGAGATGAACAGCCGCATATGCGCGGCCAGATCGCGGGTAAAGCGCGGATCATCGAGCAGGCGGGTGTAGAAGGTGGGAACCCCCATCATCGTCGTCGCCCGCGGCATCAGGCGGAGCATGGTGTCCAGATCGAAGCCGGGCAGAAAGATCATCTCGCCCCCGGTCAGCAGGGCGATGTTGGTTCCCACAAACAGCCCGTGGGTGTGAAAGATCGGCAGCGCATGCAGTTGCACGTCGGCTTCGGTGAACCGCCACACCTGCGCCAGCGTCTCGGCATTCGACAACAGGTTGCCGTGCGTCAGCATGGCCCCTTTCGAGCGCCCGGTGGTGCCCGATGTGTATAAAAACGCCGCCAGATCATCCGGCGACCGGGGGGCGACGGCAAAGCTGTCCGGCTGGCCCGCCGCCAGATCGGCAAAGCTGCCCGCGCCCTGCGCATCCAGCGTCAACAACCGGGCGCCATGCCGGGCGGCCACGGGCGCCAGCGCCGCCTCGCCCTTCGGATCGGCCAGCAGCAGCTTTGGCGTGGCGTTGCCGACAAAGTAATCCACCTCGGCGGCGGTATAGGCGGTGTTCAGCGGTAGAAAGATCGCACCCACCGCCACTGCCGCGCCGTAAACCGCCAGCGCCCCGGGCGTCTTGGCGACCTGCACCGCCACACGGTCGCCCGGCCCCACGCCGCAGGCCACCAGCGCATGCGCCGCGCGGTGAACCATCGCCAGAAACGCACGCCCCGTCACCGTGCCGCCGTCAGCCAGATGCAGCAGCGCGCGCTCGCGTGCGGCCAGCGGGGCGAACAGGCGGTCGTAAAGCGGGTTGGTCATGGCGGGGTCCCCGGTGCTATTGGCCCGCCCGTTCTAGGCGAGCCGCACGCGCGCGCCAAGCCTTCAGGCCACGCCGTGCCGCCGGTTCCACCGCATCGACGACCAAAGCGACACACCGATCAGCGCAGCGCCGCCAAGCCCGGTGATGACCTCGGGAATATGCACCAACGCCTGCACATACATGATCACCGACAGGATCAGGATGGCATAGAACGCCCCGTGTTCAAGGAACCTGTATTCCGCCAGCGTGCCGCGTTCGACCAGCATGATCGTCATCGACCGCACATACATCGCCCCGATGCCCAAGCCGATGGCGATCACAAACAGGTTCTGGCTTAGGGCAAACGCGCCGATCACCCCGTCAAAGCTGAAGCTGGCGTCCAGCACCTCCAGATACAGAAAGGCGCCGACTCCGCCCTTTGCCGCGCCCGACATCACGTCCTGACTGCGGTCCAGCACGCCGCCCACCACCTCGACCAGCAGAAAGGTCAGCAAACCCCAGATCGCCGCGTGAAAGAAGGCGTTGGCGGCGACGGGGCCAAGGCGGGCGTCATCACTGGTGCCGATCACCCGCGAAAAGACCAGCATGATCACCAGCACCAGCGCGATCTCGATTCCCTTGACCGACGAATAAAGGCTGGCCTTCTCCTCGACCCAGCGCACCCAATGCACGTCCTTTTCACGGTCAAAGAAGAACGACAGCCCGACCATCATCAGGAACGTTCCGCCAAAGGCCGCAATCGGCAGATGCGCATCGTGCATGATGCGGGCATATTCCTGCGGCTGGCTGGCGGCCATGACAAGCGCGGTCCAAGGCCCCACATTGGCGGCAATGACCACGATCAGCAGCGGAAACACGATCCGCATGCCGAACACCGCGATCAGGATGCCCCATGTCAGGAACCGCCGCTGCCATTTCGGCGTCATGTCCTTGAGCTTGTTGGCATTCACGATGGCGTTGTCGAACGACAGGCTGATTTCCAGCACCGCCAGCACCGCCACGATGAAAAAGATCGACACGGTGCCGCCAACCGTTCCGGTGCTCTGCCAGCCAAGCAGCACGCCAAGCCCAAGGCCGATCGCCGTGGCAACAAAAGCCCAGCGCAGATAGCCAAGCGTGGATCGCTGCGGAGGAGCCCCTGCAGAGGATTGGGATAGACTGACCATGAAGCTTGCGCCCGGCGGCTGAGGACGTTCAGGTGCCGACATCACGAAAGCGCCGCCACTTTCGCCAGAGGGGCCCGGTCACCACCCATGTGCTGCCCACGGGCGGCACGCCGCTTCTATACCGCCTGTGCCGTTGGCGCACAAGGTTCCCGCCGGTTCCGCAACGCTGCGCCGCCTAGTCCGGCTTGCGCGCAACAAGCCCGATCAGCGCCGACATGCCGGAATGCCCGGCGCCTTCGTCCAACACCTCCTCGCGTTCGTGCAGCACCAGAATTTCCAGCCCGCCGAAGGCATCGCGCAACATCGGCTCGGTATAAAGGTTCTCGGCCGCCGAAGGCCCGCCGGTGCGATGGACCAACTGGCGCGGGGTATAGCCTTCGACGATCAGATGCCCGCCGGGGCGCAAGGTGCGGCGCAGTCCGGCCCATTTCCGCGCGCGCTCTGCAGGGGGGCTGAACTGCGAAAAGATGTCGGCCACCAGATCAAAGGCTGCCGCGGGATAGGGCCAGCCATGCACGTCGCCCTGTTCCAGCGTCAGCGCCACGCCCCGCCGCGCGGCCAACGCCGCCGCCTTCTGCTGCGCCACCGCCGAGAAATCCAGCGACAGCACATCCCACCCCTGCTGCGCCAGCCAGACGCCGTTGCGCCCTTCGCCGTCTGCGACACACAGCGCGCGGCCCGGCGACAGCCCCGCCGCGTGCCGGGCCAGAAAGCTGTTGGGCGCCTCGCCGAACACATGGTCCGGAACGTCGAACCGGGCATTCCATCGGTCCAGATCGGGGTTGCTCATGCCTGCCTCCGGGGGTTTCGTGCCACCACCAGCGTGACGGACCACACCCCGACAGACAAGCCTTCCCGCCGCGTCACACCCAAACCTGTTTTTTCGATGGGAGTTCCCCCAATCCCGCCCCCGGCATGATCCAGATCAGATACAGGTTTTTGCAGGACTGGCAGGGTTTCTTTGTCGGACCACCAACGAGACTTTGATGCGCCTCACAACCCGGACCAACCTTGCCGCCCGCGTGCTGATGTTCTGCGCCGTCAACGAAGGGCGCATCGTTCGCACGGCCGAAATTGCCGACCGCTGCAATGCCTCGTTGAACCATCTGTTGCAGGTGGTGCATCTGCTGCAGGAACATGGCTTTGTCACCACGCTGCGCGGTCGCACCGGCGGGCTGCGGCTTGCACAACCGATGGCGCATATCTCGGTGGGGCAGGTGTTTCGCGTCTTTGAAGGCGGGGTGCCGTTTGCGGAATGCTTCGACCCTGCCACCAACACATGCCCGCTGTCGGGCACATGCCGCCTGCGCGGCTATCTGACCCGCGCGGTCGAGGCGTTCTTCCACGAACTCGACATGGTGACATTGGCCGATCTGGTCAAAGGCAACTGCGGGCTGGCCGGATTGCTTGACATGGCGCAGGCGCTGCGGCCCGACTGCAAGGCCACAGCAGATTAGGGCGCGCCCCCCGCCAAGGCGGAGGGCGCAGGGCGGGCCATCAGGCCGCCAGATCGAAACGGTCGGCGTTCATCACCTTGGTCCAGGCCGCCACGAAGTCGTTGACGAACTTGGCGCGGTTGTCGTCCTGCGCGTAGACCTCGACATAGGCGCGCAGGATCGAATTCGACCCGAACACCAGATCAACCCGGCTTGCGGTATGCGCCACCGCACCCGAACGGCGATCGACGATGTCATAGCTGTTTGCGCCGGTGGGCACCCAGCGATAGGACATGTCGGTCAGGGTGGTGAAGAAGTCGGTGGTCAACGCCCCCGGACGGGTGGTGAACACGCCATGCGCGCTGCCGCCATAGTTGGTGCCGATCACCCGCATGCCGCCCAGCAGGCAGGTCATCTCGTGCGCCGTCAGGCCCATCAGCTGCGCGCGGTCCAGCAGCAGTTCTTCCGGGCTGACCGCATAGTCCTTCTTCAGCCAGTTGCGGAACCCGTCGGCCAGCGGTTCCAGCACCGCAAACGAGGCCGCATCGGTCATCGCGTCGGTCGCATCGCCCCGGCCCGGCGCAAACGGCACCGTCACGTCGAACCCGGCTGCCTTGGCCGCAAGTTCCACGCCAAGGTTGCCCGCCAACACGATCACATCCGCGACCGAAGCCCCCGACGCCGCCGCGATGGGTTCCAGCACCGACAGAACCCGCGCCAGACGCGCCGGTTCGTTGCCTTCCCAGTCCTTCTGCGGCGCAAGCCGGATGCGCGCGCCATTGGCGCCGCCGCGCATGTCGGACCCCCGGAAGGTGCGCGCGGAATCCCACGCGGTCGTCACCATGTCCGACACCGAAAGCCCGCTTGCGGCGATCTTGGCCTTGACCGACGCCACGTCATAGCCGGTGGTGCCGGCCGGCACCGGGTCTTGCCAGATCAGGTCTTCGGCAGGAACCTCGGGGCCGATGTAACGGACCTTGGGCCCCATGTCGCGGTGGGTCAGCTTGAACCAGGCGCGGGCGAAGGTTTCGCTGAAATAGGCCGGGTCCGCGGCAAACCGTTCCGAAATCTGGCGATAGATCGGGTCCATCTTCATCGCCATGTCCGCATCGGTCATCATCGGCATGGTCTTGATCGAGGGGTCCTCGACATCGGGGACCATATGCTCGGGCTTGATGCCGATCGGCGCCCACTGGTTCGCACCGGCGGGGGATTTCACCAGTTCCCAGTCATAGCCCAGAAGCAGTTCGAAATAGCCGTTGTCCCACCGGGTCGGGTTGCTGGTCCAGGCGCCTTCGATGCCGCTGGTCACCGTGTTGCGGCCAATGCCACGGGTGGTGTGGTTCATCCAGCCCAGGCCCTGTTCGGCCACGTCGGCGCCTTCCGGTGACGGGCCAAGGTTTTCCGCCCGGCCATTGCCATGCGCCTTGCCGACGGTATGGCCCCCGGCGGTCAGGGCGACGGTCTCCTCGTCGTTCATCGCCATGCGGGCAAAGGTTTCGCGCACATGCAGCGCGGTCATCAGCGGATCAGGCTTGCCGTTCACGCCTTCGGGGTTGACGTAGATCAGCCCCATGTGCACCGCCGCCAGCGGGTTTTCCAGCGTGGCAGGGTTGGCGATGTCGGCATAGCGGTTTTCGGCGGGCGCCAGCCATTCCTTTTCGCTGCCCCAGTACACGTCCTTTTCGGGGTGCCAGATGTCGGGGCGGCCAAAAGCGAAACCATAGGTCTTCAGCCCCATGGATTCGTAGGCCACCGTGCCGGCCAGCACCATCAGGTCGGCCCAGCTCAGCTTGTTGCCGTATTTCTTCTTGGTCGGCCACAGCAGGCGGCGGGCCTTGTCAAGGTTGGTGTTGTCCGGCCAGCTGGCCAGCGGTGCAAAGCGGTGGTTGCCCGTGCCCGCGCCGCCCCGGCCATCGGCCAGACGGTAGGTGCCCGCCGCGTGCCACGACATGCGGATGAACAGGCCGCCATAATGGCCCCAGTCCGCCGGCCACCAGTCCTGACTGTCGGTCATCAGCGCGATAAGGTCGGCCTTCAACGCGGCATAGTCCAGCGATTTGACTTCTTCGCGGTAGTCAAAGCCAGAGAGCGGGTTCACCTTGCTGTCGTGCTGGTGGAGGATGTCGAGATTCAACGCCTTGGGCCACCAATCCATCACCCCGGTCCCGGTCGACGTGTTGGCGCCGTGCATCACCGGGCACTTGCCGGTTCTCATGTCGTTTCCGTCCATCTCTCGCTCCTCATCTTGCATTTCCCTGTGAGGGCGGGCCGACGAAGCCCCCCAAAACTGGAATCGTTCTAGCATGGCATTTTCATAATGAGAATTTGCATTTTCAAATGAACACGATATGATTTTCTTATGACTGGCGTGTCGATGAAACACCTGCGCTACTTCGATTCGCTGGCCCAGCACGGCCATTTCGGGCGTGCGGCCGAAGCCTGTGCCATCTCGCAGCCAGCCCTGTCATTGCAGATGAAGGAGCTGGAGCAAACGCTGGGCGCGTCGCTGATCGAACGCGGGGCGCGGCAGATCCGGCTGACCACGCTGGGCGAGGATTTCGCCCTTCGTGTCCGCGACATCCTGCGCGCCGTTGATGAACTGTCTGACCTCGCGCGCGCCTCGGCGGGGCCGCTGGCAGGGCGGCTTCG
>JAUXPG010000124.1 GCA_030683915.1 Gemmobacter sp. | reverse complement strand
CAGATCGCGCGGGGTGCGCGCGGCATACATCACCCCCGAGGCCACCAGCCCCAGCGCCCCGCCGGTTTCTGCCTGAAAGGTGTGCCAGTGGCGCAGCGCCTCGACCACGATGGGCAGTTCGTCGGGGTCGCGGCCCTGCTGGCGGATCCAGCCCCAGTTGCGGCTGGATTGTTCGCCCGCAATGCGGCCCTTTTCGCACAAGACCACCCTCAGCCCCCGCCGCGCTGCGAACAGTGCGGCGCAGACCCCGATCACCCCGCCGCCAACCACCACAAGATCGCAGGCCTCGGGCAGCGGGTCGGCAAAGCCGACGGGGGTGGCGTCGGTGATCGGAAAGGTCACTGTTCCAGCGTCTCCAGTACGCCTTGCATGAAGGCCCAACCGGCGTTGAACTGCTCCACCGACACCCATTCGTCGGGCTGATGGGCCTGCGCGATGTCACCGGGGCCACAGATGACGGTGGAATAGCCGCCCAGCACCTGAAACTGCCCGCCTTCGGTGCCATAGCTGACAACATGCGCGGCGTTGTCGCCGGTCAGGCGGCGGGCCAGCGCCTCGGCGGGGCCGTTGTCTTCGGGGGTCAGGGGGGGCACGCGGAACATCGGGTCCATCTGCAGGCGGGCGTCGGGGTGGATGCGCTGCATGGCTTCGGTGATGCGCGCGCCTTCCGCCAGCGCGGCAGCGGCCCAGGCCTGCGGGTCTTCGCCCGGAACCACGCGCATTTCCAGCACGAAGCGGCAATCCTTGGCGGTGATGTTATGCGCCGTCCCGCCTTGAATCATGCCGACATGCAAGGTGGTCCAGGGTGGCACGAAATCGGCCGCCAGCGGGTTCGGTGCCTTGGCGGCACCGGCCGCGTTCTGGTCATTGGCCCACTGGATCAGCCGCGCGCTTTCCATGATGGCCGAGACGCCAAAGGGCAGCAGCGAGGAATGCACCTCGAACCCCTGTGCGTGGACGCGAAAGCCGATGCCGCCCTTGTGGCCGGTCACGACCTTCATCATCGACGGTTCGCCAACGATCACCGCCGCCGCCTTGGGCAGCGCGTCGACCATCGCATGCACCAGATCGGCCACCGCCATGCAGCCCACCTCTTCGTCGTAGGACAGCGCAAGTTGCAGCGGGCGGCGCAGCGGGCGGCGCTGTCCTTCGACCAGCGCGGCAAGGGCCAGCGCGTCGAACCCCTTCATGTCACAGCAGCCACGGCCATAAAGCCGGCCGTCCTTTTCCACCACCGTCCAAGGGTCGGTCGTCCAGTCCTGCCCATCGACCGGCACCACGTCGGAATGGCCTGACAGGATGATGCCGCCGTCCACCGCCGGGCCAACCTGTGCGAAAAGATGCGCCTTGGTGCCGCAGGGGCTCGGCACGCGGGTGCTGGCGATGCCGTGCGAGGCCAGATAGCCCTCGACCCAGGCAACCAGCGGCAGGTTGGTGTCGCGGCTGACCGAAGGGAAGGCGACCAGATGGTCAAGGATTTCGCGCGGGGACAGGGCGGTCATGGGGGCTCCTCTTGGCTCGGGCGCAGGCTGGCCGGGCGGCGCGCAAAGGTCAAGGCGGCGTTTGGCGGGTTTTCCCGCGCGTCCGGCTGGGTTATGGGGCGGAAAACCGACCGCCGGAGCCGCCGATGTCTGACCACCTGATCACGCGTTGCGAGGAAAGGGGCCTGCGTATGACCGACCAGCGCCGGGTGATCGCCCGCGTGATCGGCAGCGCCGAGGATCACCCCGATGTCGAGGCGTTGCACGCCCGCGCCGCCGCCATCGATCCGCGCATTTCCATCGCCACGGTCTATCGCACGGTCAAGCTGTTCGAGGAGGCGGGGATTTTGGACAAGCTGGAGTTCGGAGACGGCCGCGCGCGGTACGAGGATTCGGGGCGCGACCACCACGACCACCTGATCGACCTGAGCACCGGCGAGGTGATCGAGTTCGTGGACCCCGAGATCGAAGCCTTGCAGGAGCGTATCGCGGCGCGGCTGGGCTATCGGCTGAAGGGGCACCGGCTGGAGTTGTATGGCGTGCCGGTGAAAAAGAGGTAACTCCCGGGGGTGCCGCGCGCAGCCGCGCGCCTGCGCGGAGGCCGCGACACGCACCGCCCGCAGCCCCTGACGCAGGCCAAATCGCCCGCCGGGGCTGGTGTGGGAACGGTCAGACAGACGCTGCGCCGAACAGGGAAACGCCGCGCACGTCGCGGGCAGGAAAGCGTTGCCGCCGCCCTGCCCTGCGCTGTTGTCAGACCAGTCGGGCGCCGTCCACTGCCGCGCGCACGAAATCGGCGAACAGCGGGTGAGGCGCGAAAGGTTTGGATTTCAGCTCCGGGTGGAACTGCACGCCGATGAACCACGGGTGGCCCTTGACCTCGACAATCTCGGGCAGGCGGCCATCGGGCGACATGCCGGAAAACACCAGACCACAGGATTCGAGCTTTTCGCGGTACCGGATATCGACTTCGTAGCGGTGGCGGTGCCGTTCCTCGATTTCGGTCGCGCCATAGACTGCCGCAACCTTCGACCCCGGCGCGAGCGTGGCGGTATAGGCGCCCAGCCGCATCGTGCCGCCCTTGTCATCGCCCAGCTTGCGTTCGACGACGTGGTTGCCCTGCACCCATTCCTTGAGGTGATAGACCACCGGGGTGAAGCGTTTTGCCCCCGCCTCGTGGTCGAATTCCTCGGACCCCGCATCGGCAAGGCCCGCGAGGTTGCGCGCCGCCTCGATCACCGCCATCTGCATGCCCAGACAGATGCCAAGATAGGGAATGCCCTTTTCGCGCGCGAACTGTGCCGCCTTGATCTTGCCTTCGGTGCCGCGTTCACCAAACCCGCCCGGCACCAGAATCGCATGGAAGCGTTGCAGCCATGGGCCGGGGTCTTCGCGTTCAAAAATCTCGGCATCGATCCATTCGGGCCGCACCTTGACCCGGTTGGCCATGCCGCCGTGGGTCAGCGCCTCGGCGATGGATTTGTAGGCGTCCTCGAGCTGGGTGTATTTGCCCACGATGGCCACGCGCACCTCGCCTTCGGGGTGCGTGATGCGGTCCATCACGTCTTCCCAGCGGGCAAGGTTGGGGCGCGGCGCGGGAGAGATGCCAAAAGCATCCCGCACGGCCTGATCCAGCCCCGCCCGGTGATAGGCCAGCGGTGCCTCATAAATCGTCTTGAGGTCGTAGGCCGGAATTACGGCATCCTTGCGGACGTTGCAAAACAGCGCGATCTTTTCGCGT
>JAUXPG010000114.1 GCA_030683915.1 Gemmobacter sp. | reverse complement strand
CGAAGCGGACCGCAATTGGCGTTTTGAGGTACGACCGCAGTGTGGGGCGTAACGGTCAACTGTTGCGTGTGCATCAGGAGGACTTTGCCCAGGCCAATGGCCTGCCGCCCGGACGGAAATACGAGCGCGGCACGTTGCGCGGCCTGGATCTGCAAAATCTCCTCCAGACCGGTCGATACCTGAGCGCGACTGACGCATTGGCACTTCTGGACCAAGTCATTTTCAACATCGTCGTGGCAAACACCGATGCACACGCAAAGAACTATTCCTTGCTGCTGCCGGTGGGTCACGGCCCGCGCCTGGCGCCGCTTTATGATGTCTCAACGGTCCTGTCTTGGCCGCATGTTGTGCAAGCCTATGCCCAAAACATCGCGGGCAAGAAGCGCACGCCCGACATGGTCTCCGGACGGCATTGGGATGTTGTCGCGCGCACGGTCGGCTACCGGCCGACTGATGTGAAAGCACGTGTAAAACAGATCGTCGATGCTTTGGTGGCCAATAAGGTAAGGATCACCGCCGAGGTGGCGGGCCTGCCCGCTGCCAGCGAGGGATATGCCTTGCAGACCGCGCAGTCGGTCGAGGTGAATGCGTTGCGCATGGCCGGGAGGCTTTGATGTCCAGTTGGCGCGCTGTGGTACGGGAGTCACATGTTAACCGCCGAGCCACTCATCGAGCTTCGACCATCGCCGCCGCCCCGAGACATTCTTGACGGCGATCGCGAGCGCCCGAGTCTGCCCCACGAGGACGACCAACGTCTTGCCCCGTGTGACGCCGGTATAGAGCAGGTTGCGCTGCAGCATCGCGTAGTGCTGGGTCATCACCGGGATGACCACGGCCGGGTATTCCGAGCCCTGGCTCTTGTGGATCGTGGCCGCATAGGCGGGAACCAGCGTGTCGAGCTCGCCGAAGACATAGCTGACCGTGCGGCCGTCAAATGTCACGGCAACCTCGCCATCCTCGAGATCGACGTCTTCGATCGTCCCGATGTCGCCGTTATAGACTTCCTTGTCGTAGTCATTCTCGATCTGCATCACCTTGTCGCCCGGCGCGAAGGTCCAACCAAAACGCTCGACTTTCTTCTCGCCCGCCGGGTTCAAGGCGGCTTGCAACTCGATATTCAGCGATCGGGCGCCCACGCCGCCGCGGTTCATCGGGCAAAGCACCTGGATATCCTTGATCGGGTCGAGGCCGAACCGGCGCGGGATCCGGCGCGAGACCAACTCGACGATCCGCGGCACCGCCTGTTCCGGCGTCGCGGCCGGGACGAAGTAGAAGTCCGTCGCGCCTTCGGGGGCCCGGAGATCCGGGATCCGCCCTGCATTGATCGCATGCGCCGTCGTGATGATCTGGCTCTCCGCCGCCTGCCGGAACACTTCCGTAAGGCGAACGGCCGGGACCGCGCCTGACCCGATGATGTCGGCCAGCACCTGGCCAGGACCCACCGACGGGAGTTGGTCGATGTCCCCGACGATCAGAAGTGCGGCGTTGTCCGGGACGGCCTTCAAGAGCGACAGCATCAAAGGCACGTCGACCATGGAACTCTCGTCGATCACCAGAAGGTCGCAGTCGAGCGGGTTTTCCGCGTCCCGTTTGAAGGCGAAGGCCTTCGGGTCGAATTCGAGCAGCCGGTGGATGGTCTTGGCCTCCATCCCTGTGGCTTCCGACATGCGCTTGGCAGCCCGGCCTGTCGGCGCGCAGAGCAGCAGCTTCACGCGCTTGGCGGCAAGGATGCGCAGGATCGAATTCACGATGGTCGTCTTGCCGACGCCAGGCCCCCCGGTGATCACCGTGATCTTCGAGCCGATCGCCAGCCGAACGGCCTCCGCCTGGCTTGCCGCAAGCGTGAGGCCCGTCTTTTGCTCGATCCAGGGGAGCGCCTTGTCGGCGTCGATTCCGGGCCAGGGCAGGGGGCCGCTGCGGATCCGGCGGATGCGGTCGGCTATGCCGCGCTCAGCCAGATAGAGTCCGGTAAGAAAGATGCAGTCGGCCTCCCCGACCTGATCCGCGGTCACGTTGCCTTCGGCCAATTCTTCGCCAACCGCACTTTCGATCAGCACCCGCGGCACCTCGAGGAGGGTCTCGGCAAGGCCGATCAGCTCGGCGCGCGGCAGTCCGCAATGTCCGTCGCCCATGGCCTCGGTCAAGGCGAAGGAAATGCCGGCGCGGATCCGGATCATGGCCGTCTTCTGGATGCCGAGTTTCCCGGCAATGGTATCGGCCGTCCGAAAGCCGATCCCCCGGATATCCTTGGCCAGGCGGTATGGGTTTTCGCTCATGACCTGCACGGCATCCGTGCCGTAAGTCTTGAAGATCCGCACCGCCCGCGCCGTGCCGACCCCATGCTCATGAAGAAACACCATGATCTCCCGGATCACCTTCTGGTCCGCCCACCCGGCTATGATCTTCGCGGCGCGCTTGGGTCCGATGCCGGTCACCTCGCGCAAGCGCTCGGGCGCAGCCTCGATGATGTCGAAGACATCCTTGCCGAAGGCATCCACCAGCCGTTTGGCATAGGCCGGGCCGATCCCGCGGATCATGCCAGATCCGAGGTATTTCTCGATGCCGTCGAGTGTGGAAGGTGCGGAGGTCTTGAGGAAATGCGCCTTGAACTGAAGCCCATGCTCGCGGTCGTTGATCCAGAAGCCCGACGCGGTGATCCATTCGCCGGCAGAGATCATCGCCGCGTGGCCGACGGTGGTCACCAGGTCCCGATGGCCGCGCGCCTTCACGCGCAACACGCAAAACCCGGACTCCAGGCTGTGGAAGGTGACCCGCTCGACCAGTCCTGCCAGAACCTCGGCCTTGGCTTCAGAAGTTTCTGGCAATGCGGCGCTCTCCGGGTCTGTATGCGCCATGGTTCCACGCTGTCCAGGCTGGGTCAATGATGCCTGAGCAAGATCATTCTTGCATTTTTCAGAAACCCAAGTCCAATGGGCGCAAGCAATTGGAAAAAGGTGAGACATGGCCTCGATCATCGCAGAAGACCTGATCCTCGAGGGCAGCTTGCGCTCGACCAGCCCGGTGACGGTGTTCGGTCGCGTCAAGGGGCGGATCGATGCGCCGCATGTGACGATCGCGCCAGGCGGCACGCTTCAGGGAGATGGGGCGATGGGCGTGCTCGATCTTGCCGGGGAAGTGCGCGGGGATGTCGTCGCGGGAACCTTGCGGCTTGCCGCGACGGGGCGGCTGCATGGCAATCTTGGCTACGGCGTGCTCGCCGTGGCCGAGGGCGGGATCATCGAAGGAGAGATTGCCTGTCGGCGCGAGGCAACGGAGCAGGCCTGATCACGTCGGCGCACTGCCGCTTGGCGCCTGCACCGCGCAGTCCATCATCCTCACCAACGCTTGGGCGTCAGGGATGCCTTCGCGGGCCACCCGATCGGGAGCCAGCCGATCCGACAAGGCGCTGGCAAAGCGGTCCAGGGCGGCGAGCAGCGCACGTTCCTCCGCGCCCGATCCTGGTCGCACCGTGCGACCCAGACCGGATGGCTCATCGCGCGACACGGGGCTCGAAAGCCAGGCCATCACTTCCGGGTCCGTCAGCTTGCCCGATCTGGGTTTGAGCGCGGCGAAATCTTCGCTGTGGGCGCGCAGCGTCACCCGCTCCTGGCGGTGGGGATCGCGCACCGTCACCGTCGGGAAGTTTCCGGATGGCGGGGCGTCGAGCAGGTCGACGGCCCGCAGGCGCAGGCGCAGGCTGAACTCCAGATCCGCCGCGCTGATCGAGCGGTCCTTGAGGTGATGGCGGACTTCGAGCTGGGCTGAAGGAAGCCAGCCCTCCGACAGCCGCCCTTCGATGACGCGGCGCACCTCGGCGCCCAAGGCGGCGCGCAGGCTGTTCATGTCGGAATCGACGAGATGGACATCCCCGAAGTCGGGATGATCGGACCGCAGGCCGAAGAGGCAGATGCCGTGCTCGTAGCGCATGGTAACATCGAAGCGGGCCCGCTGGCCGCCGGGGAGCTGCACGCTCCACTCGTCGATCTTGCGAGCCTCGCCAGTGCGCGTGTTGCGCGTCCGGATCAGATCCTCGTCTTCGCTCACGCTTTTTTCCGAACGGCCATGTAGCGATAGGTGCCGTTGCTGCGGGTCTCCGTTACGAGGCCAAGGCTTGCGAGCAGGGCAAGGCCTTGCCGGAAGCTCGCATAGGCCGACTTCACGGACGCAAAGCCCTGCGTCTGCCAGTGCTTCTGCGCGATTTCCTGCGTGTTTACCGATTCCGGCAGGTGCGCGTGCAGGAGTTCCAGAAGAAACTTGTGGCGGAAGGACAGATTGAAAGCGCCCGGCGCGGCTTTCGCGTCCTTACCGGCGGCAGCCTGCTTCTCAGATGCCGCCGGCTTGCTGGCCGCCGCTGGCGGCTTGCTCCGGTCCGGGTCGTTCCAGCTTGACGGAACGAAAGCGCCATCCTCGACGAGCATGGAAGCGCCATCGATCAGCAAGGTCTTGCCCTGCATGTCTGGCGTGATCAGAACCTCGGTAATCTCGCCGCGGGCGATCTTCTGCGCCAGGGCCAGAAGATCCCGCGAGATTTTCTGGATCGAGGGGGAGGGTTCAGGAGCTGGAGCCGCCGGTGCAACGGGAGCGGGCGCGGACACCGCCACGACGGGTGCCGTCACGACCTGTGCCGGTGCGGATTGCGGGAGAGGTCTGGGTGCCGTGGTCGCAGGGGAGGCGGCGGACAAGGCGGGTGTAGGGGCAGGAGGCTTGGCGGAGGTCGGCGCCACCGATGGGGTCTTTCGCATCGCTGCGCCGTTTCTGGCCCGATGGGTCGAGAGATAATTTTGGCACATCTGCCTTAGCACGGCTGTGCCCAGGTTGCGGATCTCGTCCATCGTACAGAAGATCGCCGACGGGGTCTCCGGGTGCTCGAGGCGCAGATCGCGTGCAGGCGTGAGACTGAACCTCCATCCAAGGCCCTTCAAGGACTCGAGGCACTCCCGGATATCTGGCTCCGGGATGGTCTCGATCTTCAGTTCATCCATCGTCGACATCTCTGGTCCTCTCTTGCAGGGTCCTGCCATATAGGATCTGTTTTTCAGCTTCGAAAAAAAGAATTATTGATGGGGCGGTTTTCTTTCGAGATTGTTTTTCCAGCGTGGCCCGGTGACGCGGCGGGTGCCGCGTCACCGGGGACATCGGGCGGAGACAAGCCACCCATCCGACCCTGTTGGTCGAACATGTCAGACCGCATCGCGCAAGCATGGAGAACGCTTGCCATGCCTTCTGAGGGTTCGTTTGGTGCAGGCGAGGGGACGTGCCTGCGACCGGGCCACTCGCTCAGTAAAGCCCAGGCGCTTTGATCATGCCAATCAGGGACGCCCGACCCTTTTCTGTCTGTCCTGTGTCTAGATAGGATTCGCTGCTCGTAAAATCCAAGGACGTTTTCCTACACGCACGCAGGATGTTCTGTTTTCCCGTGCGGGTGGTTTGGGCGCGGCCAGTGCCGCAAGCGGTGGCAGTCGGAACCGTGGGCCGCTTGGGACATGAATGACCGGCTTGATGCCTGAGGTTCGCGAGTGCGGGAAAGGGAAATGCCGCTTCGGCCGTAGACTTCAGAACCGCCAGGAAAAGCGCAACGCGACGCGGCTTTCATCGCGCGCGCGACCTTTGAGCAGATAGGCGAGCGTATCCTCCGGGCTCAGCTCACTTGCCGCCAGCCGGCAATTCACCTCTGCGCGCCCGAAGATGCCGTAGTCAGCCATGCAGGTGCGCTCGCTCAGCCGGCCGCCGAGTTTGGTGCTGACACTGAGCGAGATCACGGCGTTCGGGAAGACCTCGCGCTGCAGGATGAGGCCCAGATGAAGCGCCGGCGCGATACGGTATTTCTTGCCGCGCTCGCCGGTCGAGAGGCCCCAGGTGATCCCGACGCCGTCGGCCACCTCGGTGAGAAAGACGGCCCTGAGATCGGGCAGGGCGGGCGTGTACCAGTCCGAGAAATTGACGGGCGTGCCGTCGTCGAGTTCGTAGCCACCATAGGATATCCTCTTCACCAGTTCCGAGCGCGCCGAGCCGGAGCCGATTTCCATCAGGAAGCTCGAGGCAAGAAATTCGGCGGCGGCGGGTCCACTGAGACACATGGCGGCAACAAACGAGATGAGACGCACGGCGGACCGACCCGGGTGAAAAAAGAACCCGGCGCAATGCGCCGGGTTAGCAGTCTGCGCAAGTGGGAGGCCCTCGGTCAATCGATCGACGACGGAGCAAGAGCTCTTGCAATGCTCGCTTCGCCCCGACCATGGATGCTTGCGCTATAGCCATTGATCGTGTCCGTCCGCGCGGTGTCAAGCAGCCGGTTGGCAATCTGGGTCGGGGTGGCTGTAGTAAACTTCGATCCCAGCACGGCCGCGTAGCCGCTCACGATGGGCGCGGCGAAAGACGTCCCGTAGAGATTGGTCAGGTCGCCACGAACACCCACCGTCAGGAATTGGCGCTGGACCGCCGCGTCCGAACCCGCGAAGTTCGAGTAGCTGGCCAGGTTGGCCTTCTGGGTTGTCGTGCCGTTCCGGTCAAGCGCACCGACAAAGAGGGCAGATTGTGTGCCAACCAGCGCCACGTTGAGATAGTCGGTGTTGCCCGCCTTGTTCGACGCGCCCACGGCGACCGCATCATTACCGGCCGCTTTGGAGACCACCGCCGAGCCGTTGGTGGCGTAATTGATCAGCGAGGTTTCCTGGGCCGACCAGGAAATCTGGCTGAGGCTGTAACCCGATTTGGCGAACATGCCGTAGCTCAGGTTGGCAATGTTCAGCCCGGTTTTGGCTAAGGCGACCGTCCGCCCCGAGTTAAAGTCATGCGACGCCATCGTTGCGGAGGGCGCAATCATCGAGGCCTCAAGGCGGGTCCATTCACCGTGGCGCAGAGATTGCGATCCGGTGCCCAGATTGCCCGTGATGAAGCGCGAGCTGGAGAAGTCGTCCACGACGGTGATCGTCGCGCCTTGGCCCTTGAAGCCCGCATTCCATGCGTCCGCAATCTCGGCGCTCATCCAGGTCTGGTATTGCGGCGAGGAGGTGGTCTTCGACGGCGCTTTCGCAGAGCGTAGGGGACTGAACTTCAGCAGCGTCTCGTCGTTCCGGCGCACCGGCGGGATCTTGGCATTCGCCGCCGCAGCACCCGCTTTTGCAACGCCTGCCGGCGCGGCGGAACCGGCCTTCGCAAGTCCTGCGGCGCTCTGCACACTCGTCGCAAAGGAGAGCGGCTGCGCGTGAAGGGGCGCGACAAAAGTACTGGAGATCGCGAACGCCCCGATCACCATGATGACGGAGAAGTGAGTCTTTTGCATGGGGCATCCTCTGTCTTGTTTTCACAGGGTTTCTACACCCGAAAGGCGTGTTTTTCAACGGGAAACGGATGCAGAATCGTAGATGTGATGAAGCTCACTCGAGTATTCGTCTAGCGCGAGAGATATTCGGATGACCAAGGACATGAATCCATACAAAAGTTTGAGTTTTCGATCCTTCATCGGCTTTATCGAGAGGCGACAAGCGCACCGATCATCAGGGCGGCGAGGGTCTTCGTGACGGTCATGGCGAGTCCTTTTTTCTGCAGGAGGAGGGAGCCCCTCCGGGAGGCGAGGCACGCACGCGTTTACGCTACGCGAGGCTTCGGAAAAACGGAATAGGTATCAGGGCCACCGGGGGGCGAGCAGCCCCCCTGTCGCACCTTGCGCGTGTAACGCGCCGCATCTTGAGCCGCCTCGGCTTCGTCCTCAGCGATGTGTCGTGTGATATTGGCCTCTTCGGTTGTATCCACGCGATCAGCATCGAATCTACCGTGAGGGGACGAATTTGGCGCAGAGACATCAATTGTTACCCGATGCGTCTTCATACGCCCTTACCTCTCGTGCGTTGGCCTTGCGGGCCGCAAGGTCGGGACTACGGCGGGGAGGAGCGCCGGACCTAGGGCCACAGGATCGCGCCCAGTGGCAGCAGAACGAACCAAGCGATGTAAAGCAGCGCAAGGCCCAGCAGCAGGTCGATGCGCTGCTCGGGCACTCCGCGCCGGTGATAGCGCAGCATCAGCCACCCCAGCCCCGCCGCATGGGGCACCGCGACCAGCGCCAACGCCAGTGCGCCCGGAACCCCTCCAATGGCCAGCGCCACGGACCCAAGCGCTGACAGTGCCAGAAACGTCAGAGCCACCTCTACGCTGCGCTGTGTGCCCAGCCGGACCACCAGCGTGCGCTTTCCCGCCTCGCGGTCCGCCGTCCGGTCCGGGATGCCCGCCAGCAGGATCGCGGGCAGGATTGCCAGCGCGATCACCCCAGACAAGGCCCAAGGCAGCCCGTCACCAATCCCGCCGCCCTGCGCGCTATAGCCCAGCAGCAGCACACCCGGCCCATGGGTTAGCGCCACGTCCAGTTCTCCGAACCCCCGATGCGACAGCTTCAGGGGCGGGATGGTGTATCCCAGCGCCAGTACCGTCAGCACCGCCATCACCAAGAGCACGGGCACCGGCGATGGTGCCACAACCAGCAGTGCCAGCGCCGCGATACCCGCGGCCGCGAGCGCCACCCGCGCACCGCGCCACAGATCGGCGCGGGTCATGCCCCCCTCCAGCAGGCTGCGCCCGCCGCCACTGAAGGGGCTGTAGAACCGATTACGCGCATCACTGGGGTAATCGAACAGGTCATTGGTCAAGACCGTCGCACTTTTCAGCCCGACCATCGCGATCAAGCCGAACAGAAATGCCAGCGCGTTCAGCGGCCCCGCCACCAGCTGCGCGCCCAGGGTATAGGCCAGCACGCTCATCGGGTAGAACTGCGGGCGCACCGCCTTGACCCATCGGCCGACGGCGTGCAGGTGCCCCCGGACCGGATGACGCACATCCTGCCGCAGCCGGGAACCCAGATCGCGCGCCCGGTCCATCCACCCCCGGCGCGTGACATCGTCGGTGTGACTGGGTGGCGCAAATGTTGCGACTGCCACGGTCGTGATCCCGCACAGCCCCAGAGTGGAGCGCGCCATCGCCCGCTGCCCCGGCGCGCCCTGAACCCAACGGTAGACGAGCGGCGGCACATCCATCGTAATGAGCAACTCGGCCGTGCGCGGTGCCAGCAGGCCGTAGTAATGGCCCCCCTCTTCGCGAAAGGCGAAGCCGGGATACAGCACACGGTCCAGAAACCCCTTCAGCCGGGCGGGCATCGTGCCCCACCAGTTGGGAAAGACAAAAACCAGGTGCTGCGCCCAGGCGATCAGGTCGCGCGCCTGTTCCAGGGCGGGTTCCAGCGTCTGGTTGGCGGGCGAGGATTCGGTTACGTCGCTGTCAAAGGCCATCTGCGACAGGCGCAGCATCTTGACGAAGCAGCCCGCATCGCGCGCGCCCTCGGCATAGGCCTCGGCTAGGGCGTCGCACAGGCAGCCGTCGCGCGGGTGACCGACGATTACCAGAACCCGCCGCGCAGCGGGAGCCCGGGGCACCGGCGCGGCCTCGTCATCGGGCCGCGGCGCAAGGGGCGATCGGTTTTCGTGAACTGGTTCGGTCAGTGGGTCCGCCCGGTCGCGCGCCCAGGTCGTGGCGGCAGGTCCGGTGTGGGCGGGATGCAGCACATCGCTGCCGGACTGATCGGCGATCATCAATATCTGTCCTCGAAGGGTCGAGGACGGAACCGGGTAATCCCGCGCTTGTTCCCGTCGCGTCAACCGACCTTTCCCAAGCGGGCTGCAGTCTATGTCAAGAGTAACGCGAGCAGCTTCTAAGCCGCCAAACATGGATGTCGAAAAGCCGTCATGCAGGCGCGTGATGTTGAGAACGGCATGATCCGACGCGCATGATGAGGACGGTCCCCGATCAAGGGGGGGAATATGCCTAATGCCCCCCCTTGACAGAGCATTTTTACCTCTGATCGCCGCCCAGCCCGGCTCCCGATCAAGGGGGGCAACATGCCTAATGACCCCCCTTGACAGAGAGGTAGAAATTACTTCGCCGATCAGGACGCGACTGCGATCAGTCAAGGGTGCCGAACTTAAACTCTCTGAGCGGCGGCTGAGGCGCCAATCCTTGCGACCAATGTCGCTCAGGCGATCGAGCGGCCGACCAGAAGGCATGCGCCGCGTCCCGCTCTGCCTCAACCGAAAGAGACGGGCGGAACGCCTGACGCGTCGCGACGTCCGAGCCGGTCAGCCACTGATCAAGGTGAGGGGGCGGGATGGACTCTCGGCGTGGGAAAGTTCTGCAACGGATCTCCGGGGAGGCCTTGCCCGCTCGCTGTGGCACAGCGGCCTGGGCCTGACCCGGTCAGAACATGTCGGGTCCCGGGCTCGGAGCTGGTTCGGGATCCAAGGCGCCTTCGCGGATCAGAAAATCTTCCGAACCCATGGTGAGGCCGATCCGCTCCAGCGTGAAGGCGGCCGCTGCAGGGGGACTGTCCTTGGCATGCGCAATCCGCAACAGGAAGGCTTGACGGCAGACCTCGGCCATCAGCGCATGATCGGTGACGAGCGGCTTCGGTTGGCTCTTGTCGCGCGAGATCTGGACCAGTTTGGCATCAATCCCGTGCCGCACCATGTCCCAGGCCGAGGCAACGGCGCGCGCATAGTCGGGATCTTGCATCATGCGCAGCTTGATTGCGGGGCCCGGATTGGTAAGCCGAAACCGCGCGCCTTCCATGCCACGGTAGGCAGCCATCGCGGTCATGATTTCGTCTTTTCGGGTGTCCCGATCACAGCGCATGGCGGTCTCCTCGGCTCTCCCGCCAGCGTGCCAGAATCCGGCGAAAATACGAACAGCAAAGAGAGGCGGCCGCGCCTTGCGAGGGGCAGGCACGCCGTTATATCTGGATGAAAGGGCTGGCCGGGATGCGAGGTCGTCGTGGAAGAGATGATCGTCTGGCACGGATCGGAGCGAGCGCTTGATCGATTTGATCGCAGCGCGGGGCCGGATGGCGCTGTTCATCTGGGCACGCGCGCGCAGGCGGCGATGCGCAACAGCGCCTATCTGCACGAAGTCTCGGTCTCGATCGACCGGATCCGGCGCTCGCGAGACCGAGGCGGTGATTGGGCAGGGCGCAT
>JAUXPG010000054.1 GCA_030683915.1 Gemmobacter sp. | reverse complement strand
AAAGTGGCGGTCAAGTCGGCGATCGCGGCTTTGTGCGGACCGAAACCGGCTTGGCCGAGGTGCGCGATACCCGGAAGGCCGCCGGCGTGTACATTCACGTGGCCGAAGTGACCGAAGGCCATATCGAAGCCGGCCAACCCGCCAAGCTTGAGGTGGCGCATGGCCGCCGAGCGGCGATCCGGGCCAACCATTCGGCCACCCACCTGCTGCACGAGGCGCTGCGTCGCGCCTTGGGTGATCATGTGGCGCAAAAAGGGTCGCTGAATGCCGACGATCGGCTGCGGTTCGACTTTTCCCATACCAAGGCGCTGACTGCGGCGGAACTGGCGCAGGTGGAAGCCGAAGTGAACGACTTCGTGCGCCAGAACACCCCGGTGGAAACCCGCATCATGACGCCGGACGATGCCCGCGCCCTTGGCGCCCAGGCGCTGTTCGGCGAAAAGTATGGCGATGAGGTGCGCGTCGTCTCGATGGGGCATCTGACCGGGTCCGGCAAGGGCGCGGATGGCGCGACCTACAGTCTGGAGCTTTGCGGCGGCACCCATGTGGCGCGGACCGGCGACATTGGCGCCTTTGTCCTGCTGGGCGATTCCGCTTCGGCGGCGGGCATCCGGAGGATCGAGGCGTTGACCGGGGCGGCGGCGCTGGGACATCTGCGCGCCCAGGAGGCGCGGTTGCTGGAGGTGGCGGGCCTGCTGAAAACCCCGCTTGGTGGTGTGGTGGACCGGGTGCGCGCGCTGGCCGAGGAACGCAAGGCACTGGCAAACGAAGTGGCATCGCTGCGTCGGGAGATGGCGACGGGGGGGGCATCAAGTGCCGCGCCCGAAACGCAGGATATCAATGGAATCAAGTATCTGGCGCAGGTTCTTCAAGGCGTTTCGAGCAAGGACATGCCCGCGCTGATCGACGCGGCCAAAGGGCGCATCGGGTCGGGGGCGGTGTTGTTCATCGCGGAAACCGGCGGCAAGGCGGCGGTGTCTGCGGGTGTGACCGCCGATCTGACCGGCCGTGTATCGGCGGTGGCGATGGTCAAGGCGGCGGCTGAGGCGCTTGGCGGAAAGGGCGGCGGCGGTCGCCCGGAAATGGCGCATGCGGGGGGCGCAAGCGTGGACAATGCGGCGGGTGCCATTGCGGCGGTCGCGGCGGTACTTCGGGGGGAATGACAATGGCAACCGCACTCTGGATCGCGCATGTGCAGGTGACTGACGCCCATGCCTACGGCAAATATGCCGCTTTGGCGGGCCCGGCGATTGCCGGGCATGGCGGCAAGTTTCTGGCCCGCGGCGGGCGCTATGTCCAGTTGGAAGGCAACGACCGGCCGCGCAACGTGGTGGCCCGTTTCCCCAGCGTAGAGGCAGCCGTCGCCTGCTACAATTCGCCCGAGTATCAAGAGGCCCTGAGCCATGCGCGGGGTGCCGCGATCCGCGACCTCGTTGTTGTCGAAGAGGCGGAATGATCCGATGAAAGCGTTCGTGTTTCCCGGACAGGGGTCGCAAGCCGTGGGGATGGGCCGTGCCTTGGCCGAGGCATTTCCCGCCGCCCGCGCGGTGTTTGACGAGGTCGACGAGGCGCTGGGGGAGCGGTTGAGCGACCTGATCTGGAACGGTCCGATCGAAGATCTGACCCTGACTGCGAATGCACAGCCCGCGATCATGGCGACCTCCCTTGCCGCCTTGCGCGCGATGGAAAGCGTAGGGGTCAACCTGACCGATGCGGCCTTTGTGGCGGGGCATTCGTTGGGCGAGTATTCCGCGCTGGCGGCGGCGGGCAGCCTGAGCATCGGCGACACCGCGCGCTTGCTGCGCATTCGCGGGCAGGCAATGCAGGCCGCCGTGCCGGTGGGCATGGGCGCGATGGCCGCGCTGCTGGGGCTGGATTTCGCCACTGCGGCCGAGGTTGCCGCCGAGGCCGCACAAGGCGAGGTCTGTCAGGCCGCCAATGACAACGATCCCGCGCAGGTTGTGGTTTCCGGCCACAAGGCGGCGGTGGAGCGCGCGCTGGACATCGCAAAGGCGCGTGGTGCCAAGCGGGCGATGCTGTTGCCGGTGTCGGCACCCTTTCATTGCACGCTGATGCAACCTGCAGCGGATGCGATGGCGGCGGCACTGGCAGACGTCACGCTGCACGCCCCGCGCGTGCCGGTGGTGGCGAACGTGCGGGCCGAGGCGGTGAGCGACCCGGATACGTTGCGCGCGCTGCTTGTCGAACAGGTGACCGGCTCGGTCCGCTGGCGCGAATCGGTGGGTTGGATGGCGGCGCAGGGCGTCACCGAATTCTGGGAAATCGGCGCAGGGAAGGCGCTGTCCGGCATGGTCAAGCGCATCGCGCGCGACTCGGCCACCCGCGCCTTTGGCACGCCTGAGGATATCGCCACGCTCTCGGCCTGATTTGGCGTGCGACCTTCGCAATCCGTGTTAGGCTTGCCCGATATTCGGGCGGGCTTTGGGATTGTTGCGAAGGATTGGAGCATGGCGCTTATCAATGGAACGCCGGACGGTGACAGCCTGACAGGCGGTTCGGCCAACGATACGATTTACGGCTTTGGCGGCGACGATACGCTGGCGGGGCAAGATGGCCACGACCGGCTTTATGGCGGTGATGGCGACGATCTGATCACGACGGGTTCAGGGCGCGACCGCGCTTGGGGCGGCGCGGGGCATGACACGCTGCGCGGCGGAGATGGCGACCAAACCCTGTTCGGCGGCGGCGGCGACGATTGGGTGCTGCTGGGCGCTGACAGCATGTTCTGGGCCAACGATCAGGCGCACCACGTTGGCTATGGCGGCGCAGGCAATGACCTGCTGCAGACCATCGGTCGGCACTCGGCCGATCTGTTCGGCGGCTCGGGTGTCGATACCGCCCGCATGATCCACTACAACGTGAGCGACACCTGGATGCGTGTGCAGCTGACCGGACCCGGTGCAGGCATGACCACCGGGACGGGCCAGAGCGTGACCTTCGACAGCATCGAACGGTTGCAGTTCTTTGCCGACGGGGGCAACCAGACGGTGATCGGTGGCGACCTCGATGACATGATCTTTGTCGGTGTCGGAGCTGACAGCGTGGAGGCCGGGGGCGGCGACGACACCGTGCAGATGCGGCTGATGGGGGCGCACACGCTGGATGGCGGCACGGGTGATGACCTTCTGATCGCCGAAGCGGTTTGGGGCCAATCGGTCTATTTTATCATCGGTGCGGATGGGTTGATCGATGACGGAAACCTGTCGGTGATCACGGGGTTCGAGCGGTATCATGTCTACGGTCAGGGCAGGGCGGATGACATCATTTCGCTGGGCGCGGGCAACGACACCGCGGAGGGGTTTGCCGGCGATGACACGCTGTTCGGCATGGATGGCCGCGACCGGCTGAAGGGTGGCGCGGGCCGTGACGCACTGTATGGCGGTGACGGCAGGGATACGCTGAACGGCGGCGCGGGCGACGATGTGCTGACCGGAGGCGCCGGGGCGGACCGATTTGTGTTCACACGTGGCGATGCCGGTGGCGATCTGATCACCGATTTCGCAAGCGGCAGTGACCAGTTGCATTTTGCCGCTGCATTGCTGCCGGGGCATCTGGGTGGGACCGGGCGGGCGGAGGCCGCCGATCTTGCCATTGGCAGCGCAACTGCGGCGCATGGGCAGTTTGTGGTGATCTATAGCAACGTCTTCAACCTGACCACGCTGGCCTGGGACCCGGATGGCACCTCGGGCACCGCCGCGCTGCGCGATCTGGTCACGATGAGCGGCCTTGTGACAGTTGCCGCCGGGGATATCTGGGTGCTCTGACCCGGCACCATGCCAAAGGGGCCGCACCTTGCGGCGCGGCCCCTTCGGTCAGCCTGTTCAGGCAGATCAGAGTTCGTCCAGCGCCTCGACCGCCTTGGTCAGATCGTCCTTGCCGACTTCCTTGTCGGTCACGGTCGCGCCGGCCACGATATGGTCGATCACCTTGTCTTCGAAAATCGGGGCGCGCAGTTGCTGCTGTGCCTGGGCGTTCTTCTGGATGTATTCAAAGAACTGACGTTCCTGCCCAGGGTACTGCCGGGCCTGGGCCAGCACAGCTTGGGTCAGTTCGGCATCGGTGACCTGCACTTCGGCCTTGCGGCCGATTTCCGCCAGCAACAGGCCAAGGCGCACGCGGCGCTCAGCCAACGTCCTGTGTTCTTCGGTCGGCTCCACGGACCCGTGGTTGTGGTCGTGAACCTCGGGGTGTTCCTCGTGCCACAGCTGATGCGCGATCTGCGCGGCCTCGGCCTCGACCAACGAAGGGGGCAGGTCAAACTTGACCATCGCGTCCAGTTGATCCAGCAGCGCGCGCTTCATCACCGCGCGGGCGGCACCCTTGTATTCGGCCTCGAGCCGTTCAGCGATCTGGACCTTCAGCGCATCGAGCGATTCGGCGCCGAATTTCTTGGCCAGTTCGTCATCGAGTTCAGCGGCCTTGGGCGCCTTCACGGCCTTGACGGTGCAGGCGAACACGGCGGCCTTGCCGGCGAGATGCGCGGCGCCATAGTTTTCCGGGAAGGTCACGTTGACCGACGGGGCATCACCGGCCTTGGCACCGATCAGTTGGTCCTCGAACCCCGGAATGAACGAACCCGACCCCAACACCAGCGGATAATCTTCGCCGGTGCCGCCTTCAAAGTCCACGCCGTCAACCGAACCGCGGAAGTCGATCACGACCTGATCGCCGTTTTGGGCTTCGCTGCCGGCTTCACGGTCTTCGAAGGACTGGCCCGCCTTTGCAAGGTTTTCCAGCGCCTCGGCCATCGCGGCTTCGTCGGCCTTGACCACCAGACGGTCCAGCGTCAGGCCCGAAAGGTCAACCTCGGGGATCGCGGGCAACGCCTCGTAGGCCATTTCCACGACCAGATCATCGCCTTCTTTCCACGATTCGCCGTTTTGCATGCTGATCTTGGGCTGAAGCGCCGGGCGGTCGCCGGTGGATTTGAAGTGATCGTCCATCGCGGTGTCGATCACTTCCTGCATGGCATCGCCCATCAGGCGCTGGCCGTACTGCTTGCGCAGGATGGCCATCGGCACCTTGCCCTTGCGGAAGCCCTTGATCTCGATGTCCGGCTGCGCTTCGACGAGCTTGGCCTCGACCTTGGCGTCGAGTTCGGCGGCGGGCACCGTGATGGTGTACCCGCGCTTGAGGCCTTCGTTCAGGGTCTGGGTGACCTGCATGGTGCGTCCTTCTTCCTTTCTTGGTGCGGGCGAAGGGATTTGAACCCCCACACCTTGCGGCGCCGGAACCTAAATCCGGTGCGTCTGCCAGTTCCGCCACGCCCGCGTTATATCATAAAGGCGGGGGCAGCCCTTCGTCGTCGGAAGGGCCGCCCCGCTTTCCGCGTCCTTCTAGCAAAGGCCCCGCAGGGATGCGAGAGGAAAAAGCGGGGAACGGGTTTCGCGGAAAAACCCCGGCGTAAACCAAATCTTGCCACATTCCGGCGCAATCTGGGCAACGTCGACACAGACCGCCACGGGGACGCCAGATGCCTGCCGAACTGCTCGAAGCCACTGCCGTTTCCGCCAAGGCCCTCACCGGCATTGCAATGGGCACGCGGGTGCTGACGCTGCAAGGGGCGATGGCGGTTGAATATCTGGAACCGGGGGACCGGGTGATCACCCGGTCGGGCGCGCGGGTGCTGCGGTCGGTCGATGTGGCGGTGATCCGGGATGCCGCGGTCGTGATGGTGGCGCAAGGCGCGTTGGGGCATGACCGCCCGGATACGCCGATGTGCCTGCCGGCCGATCAGGCGGTGATGGTCCGCGACTGGCGGGCGCAGGCGCTTTATGGCGCGGCAGAGGCGGCGGTGCCTGCGGCACGGCTGGTCGATGGCGAATTCCTGCGCGCCGACTGCTGCGCGGAATTGCGCCTGTTCCGTCTGGCGTTCGATGCGGCCGAGGTTGTCTATGCCGATGGCGTGGAATTGGCCTGCCCGGCGCTGGCGCTTGCCGCCTGACGACAGGCACGCGGAGCGGATCTTTCAGGGGAGAGAGGCAGGGGCGACCTTGCCCTTTTTGCACATCCGCTGTGCGGGCCGTTCGATGGGCGGGCGCGGGCGAGGGCGCTAGGATGCGGCACACCGCAAAGGGGGCGCCGATGACCTGGACCAACACCGACATCCGATATGGCCGTATCGCGCGGGGCCTGCATTGGCTGACCGCCGGATTGATCCTGACCACGGTTCCGCTCGGGCTATGGGCCGAAAGCCTGCCATTCGGTACGTCCGAGGAGCTGGCGTGGAAGGCGCAGGTGTTTTCGGTGCACAAGACGCTGGGGGTGGCGGCGTTCTTTGTCGGTGTCGCGCGCATTATCTGGGCGCTGACCCAGCCGCATCCGGCCCCGGTGTCGCGAAAGGCCGCCGAGGTGTGGTTGGCCGGGGTGATGCACGGGGTGCTTTATGGCGCGCTGGTGCTGGTGCCGTTGTCGGGATGGGTGCATCACGCCGCAACCACCGGGTTCGCACCGATCCTATGGCCGTTCGGGCAGGGCCTGCCATTGGTGCCGAAGTCCGAATCCGTGGCCGAGGTGGCGGGGGTGGCGCATTGGCTGTTCACCAAACTGCTGATCGGCGCGGTGGTGTTGCATGTCGCAGGCGCATTGAAGCATGCGCTGATTGACCGCGATGCCGTGCTGGCGCGGATGCTGCGCGGGGTGGCGGCAGGCGGCGCGGGATTGCGCGCGCGCGGCGCGGGGCTGGGGGCGGCGACGGCATGGGTGCTCGCGTTGGCTGCGGTGCTGGTGCTGGTGCCCGGAACTGCCGAACGGGCCGCAAGCGTGCCGGTGCCCGTGGTCGCCAGTGCGGGCGGCTGGACAGTAGAGCAGGGGACGCTGTCCATCACCGTGCGCCAGATGGGCGCCGAGGTGGAGGGCCGCTTTGCCACCTGGACAGCGGACATCGCCTTTGACCCCGCAGCGGCGGCCGGCAACCGGGTGTCGGTGACCGTGGATGTGAGCAGCCTGAGCCTTGGGTCGGTTTCGGCCCAGGCGGTGGGGCCGGACTTCCTGAATGCCGGCACCCACCCGGTCGCCCGGTTTGACGCGGATATCCGGCGCGATGGAGAGGGCTGGCTGGCAGCAGGCGTGCTGGCGCTCGCCGGGGCCGAAGTTGCGGTGGACCTGCCGTTCACGCTCGACATCAAAGACGACGTGGCAACGGCGCAAGGCAGCGTGGCGCTGGACCGGCGCGCCTTCGGGATCGGCGCGAAATATCCCGATGAGGCGACAGTGGGCCATGGCGTGACGGTGACGATGGACCTGACCGCGCGGCGTCAGCCCTGAAACGGCTCGGTGCCGCAAGCACAAGGGGCCGCCGGTTTCCCGGCGGCCCCTTTCCGTTCATCCAATCAGGCGCGGCTCAGTCCGCCTTCATCGCCTCGACCGAAATCGAAATCTGCACTTCGTCCGAGACATAGGGCGCGAACATGCCCAGACCGAAGTCCGACCGCAGCACGGAGGTGGTGGCGTCAAAGCCCATCCACGGCTTGCCCGCCATCGGGTGATCGCCCTTCTGGTTCAGGCGCGCGGCCAGCACGACCGGCTTGGTCACACCGTTCAGCGTCAGATCGCCAGCGATGTTGGCGGTGTTGTCGCCGGTCACTTCGATGGAGGTGGAGGTGAAGGACACCATTTCATCGTCCGTCGCGGCAAAGAAATCGGGCGACATGAAGTGGTCGAAGCGCTCTTGCCAGCCGGTCAGCATGGTCTTGACCGGGAAAGCCACGGTCACCGACGACGCGGCAGGCGCATCGGCGTCAAAGCTGATCTGGCCTTCAAAGCCCGAGAACATGCCATAGGTGGTCGAGAACCCGAGATGGTTGTAGCTGAACACGATCTGCGAATGGCTGGAATCAAGCACATAGGCTTCGGGCGCGGCAAGGGCAGGGGTGGCGGCCAGAAGGGCCAAGGCAAGGGCGGAACGGCGGATCATCGCAAACTCCTGTGACTGATCGATGGGTGTGATGTGCCGTGCTGCCGCCTGTGCGCCAATTCGGGATTTCCGAACAGTGTCTGTGGAACCGTGAACAACAAGGGCCCACGACAGGGCGGTATCCCCTTGTCAGCGGCAGTCGGGGCATGTATGCACCGCCATCCTTTCCGCTGGTCTCTGAACCGGCGCAGCCTCTCGTGGACGGGGTGCGGAAAGGAAACTGACCCGTCCTATGAAGCCGCCTGAAACAAGGAACCCCGCATGCCGCTTTACGAGCATGTCCTGATCGCGCGCCAGGATCTTTCCTCCGCGCAGGCCGAAGGCCTCGTCGAACACTTCTCCTCGGTTCTGACCGACAACGGCGGCACTGTCGTTGGCACGGAATACTGGGGCGTCAAGACGATGGCCTACAAGATCAACAAGAACCGCAAGGGTCACTATGCGTTCTTCCGCACCGATGCGCCTTCGGCCGCCGTGCTGGAAATGGAACGTCTGGCGCGCCTGCATGACGACGTGATGCGCGTGCTGTCGGTCAAGGTCGACACCCACGAAGAAGGCCCCTCGGTGCAGATGCAAAAGCGCGACGAACGCGATGGCCCGCGCGACAGCCGCGATGGCCCGCCGCGTGGCGACCGTGGCGACCGCCCCGACCGTGGCGACCGTGGTGACCGCCCTGACCGTGGCGGCTTTGACCGTCGCGAACGCCGCTGAGCTGAAGGAGAACACCCATGGCCAGCAAACCGTTTTTCCGCCGCCGCAAGGTCTGCCCGTTCTCGGGCGACAATGCACCCGCCATTGACTACAAGGACGTGAAGCTGCTGCAGCGTTACGTGTCCGAACGCGGCAAGATCGTTCCTGCCCGCATCACCGCCGTTTCGGCCAAGAAGCAGCGCGAACTGTCGCGTGCGATCAAGCGCGCGCGCTTCCTCGCCCTGCTGCCCTATGCCGTGAAGTAAGGAGAAAGCACCATGCAAGTCATCCTGCTTCAGCGTGTGGCCAAGCTTGGCCAGATGGGCGATGTGGTCAAGGTGAAGGACGGCTACGCCCGCAACTTCCTGCTGCCGCAAGGCAAGGCGTTGCGCGCGAACGACTCCAACATCAAAAGCTTCGAGGCCCGCAAGGCGCATCTGCAAGCCCAGAACCTGGAAACCCGCAAGGAAGCCCAGGCTGTTGCCGACAAACTCGACGGTCAGGTGTTCGTGGTCATCCGTTCGGCCGCCGATTCGGGCGCGCTCTACGGATCGGTCACTGCGCGTGACGCGACCGAGGCCGCCGAAGCCGCCGGCTTCACCCTGCATCGCGGCCAGATCGTGCTCGACAAGCCGATCAAGGATCTGGGCGTGCACGGCGTGACCGTCGTGCTGCACCCCGAAGTGTCGGCGAAAATCTCGCTGAACGTCGCGCGTTCGGTGGAAGAAGCCCAGCTTCAGGCCACCGGCAAATCCATCCAGGAACTGGCGGCCGAAGCCGAAGCCGCCGCCGACATGGACATCGCGCAACTGTTCGACGACATGGGCGCCGCTGCCAACGAAGACTGAGGACAGGCGCCGAGCGCGCCCGCCCCGAACCCCCGCGCCGCAGCCCGGCGCGGGGGTTTTCCGTTTGCGCCGCGCGGTGGTTGAGCCTGCGCGCGCGACAGGCTAAGGGTCGGGAAACCGCAAGGGAGAGGACCCCATGTTCGATCTGACTGGCAAGACCGCCCTCATCACCGGCGCCTCGGGCGGCATCGGGGCTGCCGTGGCAACCGCGCTGCACGCCGCTGGGGCCAGCGTGGCGCTGTCGGGCACGCGTGAGGCGCCGCTGGCGGACCTTGCCGCAACCCTTGGCGCGCGGGCCCATGTGCTGCCCTGCAACCTGTCTGACGCGGCCGCGGTCGAAGCCCTGCCCAAACAGGCGACCGAGGCGATGGGGCGGGTCGACATTCTGGTAAACACCGCCGGCATCACCCGTGACAACCTGTTCATGCGGATGTCGGACGAGGAATTCCAGTCGGTGCTGGACGTGAACCTGACCGCCAGCTTCCGCCTGATGCGCGGATGCCTGCGCGGGATGATGAAGGCGCGCTGGGGGCGCATCGTGTCGGTCACTTCGATCGTGGGGGCAACCGGCAATCCGGGGCAAGGCAACTACGCCGCGTCAAAAGCCGGGCTGGTGGGCATGTCGAAGTCGCTGGCCCAAGAGGTTGCCAGCCGGGGCATCACCGTCAACTGCGTGGCGCCCGGCTTTATCGCGACGCCGATGACCGACAAGCTGACCGACGACCAGAAGGCGCGCATCAACACCCAGATCCCCGCCGGACGCATGGGCACGCCGCAGGAAATTGCCGCCGCCGTGCTGTATCTGGCCAGCGCCGAGGCCGGCTATGTCACCGGAGCGACCTTGCATGTGAACGGTGGAATGGCGATGATCTGACGCCGGCGGCGCGGCGCGGCACAAAGCATTTGCCACGCCCGACGAACATGATATAGCCCCGCCCGACGCAAGGTGCACCGGAGCAAGACGCTCGGGCTCCATGTGGAAGACCGGGGACAGACCGCGGGCGCGTCCCGCATGATCAGAGGAAGAACCATGAGCGACATCGCTGACCGCGTGAAGAAGATCGTCGTCGAGCATCTGGGCGTCGAAGAAGACAAGGTGACCGAGAACGCCTCGTTCATTGATGATCTGGGCGCCGACAGCCTCGACACCGTCGAACTGGTCATGGCCTTCGAAGAAGAATTCGGGATCGAGATTCCCGATGACGCGGCCGAAACCATCCAGACCTTCGGCGACGCGGTGAAGTTCATCACCGAAGCGCAGGCCTGAGCCTTCCACGCGCAAGCGTCACGTTTTGCGAAAAGGGCGCCCCCAGCGGGCGCCCTTTTTGCATGCCGTGCGCAAAGGGGGCAGGCGGGCGTCAGAACCCGCCGTCGCGCCCGTCGCCCTGCCAGTCGCGCGCAAGGTTGCCGAACCGGGTGAAGCGGCCTTCGAACGACAATTCCACTGTGCCGATCGGCCCGTGACGCTGTTTGCCGATGATGACCTCGGCCTTGCCGTGCACCTGCTCCATGATCTGCTGCCATTTGGCCATCGCCTCAAGGTCATGGTCGCCGGGCTTTTCGCGTTCGCGGTAGTATTCGTCACGGTAGACGAACATCACCACGTCGGCGTCCTGTTCGATCGACCCTGATTCCCGCAGGTCGCTCAGTTGCGGGCGCTTGTCCTCGCGCGATTCCACCGCCCGCGACAACTGGCTGAGCGCGATGACGGGGATGTTCAGTTCCTTGGCAATCGCTTTCAGCCCTTGGGTGATCTCCGACACTTCCTGCACCCGGTTGTCTTTCGACGACCCCTTGAGCAGTTGCAGGTAGTCCACGATCAGCACATCCAGCCCATGCGTGCGCTTGAGCCGCCGGGCGCGGGCGGCAACCTGCGAAATGGGCAGCGCGGGCGTATCGTCGATGTAAAGGGGGCAGGCCTCCAGCGCCTTGGCGGCCTCCACAAAGCGGCGGAACTCCTGTTCGGTCATGTCGCCACGGCGGATCTGTTCGCTGGGCACCTCGGCGGCTTCGGACAGGATGCGCGCGGCCAACTGTTCGGCCGACATCTCGAGCGAGAAGAACCCCACGACCCCGCCTTCCACCGCGCCTTCGCTGCCGTCAGGGCGGCGGCCGCGCTTGTAACCCTTAGCGATGTTGAAGGCGATGTTGGTCGCGAGCGAGGTTTTGCCCATCGAGGGCCGCCCTGCAAGGATCAGAAGGTCGGAGGGGTGCAGACCGCCCAGCTTCTTGTCCAGATCGATCAGGTCGGTCGCAATGCCCGACAGCCCGCCGCCGCGCTGGTAGGCCGCGTTGGCCACGTCCACCGCCGCCGTCACCGCCCGCAGGAACGACTGGAACCCGCGTTCGGCAACCCCCTGTTCGCCCAGCTTGTAAAGCCGCTGTTCCGCCTCGGTGATCTGGTCGCGGGGTTCGGAGCT
>JAUXPG010000037.1 GCA_030683915.1 Gemmobacter sp. | reverse complement strand
CTGTTGCCCTTTGAGCCACCGCTCATGACGGCGGCGGGCATGAGCTGTGATTTCGTCGGCCATCCGGTCGTGGCCGAGCCGGTCGCCGACGCCGCGCAGGTGGCGGCATTTGCCGCGCGCAACGGGCTGGGCGGGCCATGGCTGCTGGCCTTGCCCGGATCGCGCAAGGGCGAGGTGGCGCGGTTGGCGCCGGTCATCGGGCAGGTGTTGGCCACGCTGCCACCGATGCCGGTGGTGGTGCCCACGGTCCGCGGGGTGGCGGGCATGGTGCGGGCGCTGGTTGCGGATTGGCCGATGCGGCCGCTGATCGTGACCGACGCGGACGACAAGCGCGCGGCCTTTGCCGGGGCGCGTGCCGCGCTGGCGGCGTCGGGCACAGTGTCGCTGGAACTGGCGGCGAACGGGGTCCCGATGGTCATTGCCTATGACATGAACCTGCTCAGCCGCTTCGTCATTGCCCGGATGCTGAAGGTGGACACCGTGACGCTGGTCAACCTCGTGTCCGACACCCGGGCGGTGCCCGAATTCCTTGGCGCGCGCTGCCGGGCCGATCTGATCGCGCCGGCGTTGGCCGGGCTGTTGCCTGACGGCCCGGCACGGGCGGCGCAGATGGCCGCGATGGCCACCACGATGCACCGGCTGGGCCGTGGGGGCGAAGCGCCGGGCCTTCGGGCTGCGCGGTCGGTTCTGGCGGCGGTCGCGCGCGCCTAGCGCCCGCGCCAGACCCAGCCGCCCCCCAGCACGCGCGACCCCTCGGGCGCATAGAACACACAGGCCTGCCCGGCGCTGACGCCATCTTCGGGCGCGATCAGTTCCACCTCGGCTTCGGTAGCCGACAGCGGGCGCAGGATGGCCGCGCGCGGCGGCCGGGTGGACCGCACCTTGACCGCGACATGCCACTCCGCCCGGCTGTCGAACGGCGCATCGCCCAGCCAGTTCACCTCGCGCAGCGGCACGATGCGGGTGGACAGCGCCTGTTTCGGCCCCACCACCACCTGCCGTGTCTCGGGTTCAAGCCGCACGACATAGAGCGGCTCTGCCAAGCCGCCGATGCCCAGGCCCTTGCGCTGGCCGATGGTGTAATGGATCACCCCGCCATGGCGGCCGAGCACCCGACCATCCATATCGACGATATCGCCCGGATCGGCGGCGCCGGGGCGCAGTTTCTCGATCACCGCCGCGTAGTTGCCGTTGGGCACAAAGCAGATGTCCTGACTGTCGGGCTTGTCGGCCACCGGCAGCCCGTATTTCGCCGCCAACGCGCGGGTTTCCGCCTTGGACGCCAGATGGCCCAGCGGAAAACGCAGGTAGGCCAGCTGTTCGGCTGTGGTGGAGAACAGGAAATAGCTCTGGTCCCGAGCCGGGTCTGCGGCCATGTGCAACTCCGGCCCGTTCAGGCCCGTTTTGCGCTGGATGTAATGCCCGGTGGCCATGCAGTCGGCCTCCAGATCCTTGGCGGTGTTCAAAAGGTCTTTGAACTTCACCCGTTCATTGCAGCGGATGCACGGCACCGGGGTGGCGCCGGCCAGATAGGCGTCGGCGAATTCCTCGATCACCGCATCGCGAAAGGTGTTCTCGTAATCCAGCACGTAATGGGGAAAACCCATGGTTTCCGCCACCCGCCGCGCATCGTGGATGTCGCGCCCCGCACAGCACGCGCCCTTTTTCGCCAGCGCGGCGCCGTGATCATAAAGCTGGAGCGTCACACCCACGACGTCATAGCCTTCTTCGGCCAGCATCGCGGCGACGACCGAACTGTCCACGCCCCCCGACATGGCAACCACCACTCGGGTGTCGCGCGGGGCCTTGGGCAGGCCAAGCGAATTCAGGGGCAGGTCGCGGGGCATCGGCGTTCTCCGGGGATTGCGTGCGGATATAGGAAAATTCGGCGCATTCTCCAACCCCCTGCTTCACCGGGCCTTAAGCCTGCTGCTGCATCGTGGCGGCAGGAACGAGGGAATGCCGATGTATCTCAAACGTGTTGATGGTCCGCGTCAGATCACGCTGCCTGATGGCAGCATCCTGAGCCGCGCCGATCTTCCGCCGCCCGATACCCGCCGTTGGGTCGCCAGCCGCAAGGCCGTGGTGGTCAAGGCCGTGGTTCACGGGCTTATCACCCGGGACGAGGCGCTGGAGCGTTATGCCCTGTCGGACGAGGAGTTCGACCTGTGGCACAGCGCCGTCGCCGTGCACGGAGAGGGGGCGCTCAAGGTGACCGCCATCCAGAAATATCGGCAACTTTAGGTTGTTTTCCCGGAATGTTCTGCGACAGTAACGTGTAGTTAACCATTGGCCAGCAAGGTTGGCAGCATATAGGGCTGCCAAAGCGGAGAACCCAGATGCGCATCCTTCTGGTCGAAGACGATCCGACAACATCGCGCAGCATCGAACTGATGCTGACCCACGCCAACCTGAACGTCTATTGCACGGACCTTGGCGAAGAAGGCATCGACCTTGCCAAGCTATATGACTACGATCTTATCCTGCTGGATCTGAACCTGCCCGACATGACCGGGCACGAGGTTCTGCGCCAGTTGCGACTTGCCCGGGTCGACACGCCGATCCTGATTCTGTCCGGCGCGGATGATACGGAAAGCAAGCTCAAAGGGTTTGGGTTCGGCGCTGACGATTACATGACCAAACCCTTCCACCGCGAAGAACTGGTCGCCCGCATCCATGCGATCATCCGCCGGTCCAAGGGGCACGCGCAATCGGTGATCCGCACCGGGCGCGTGACCGTCAACCTTGACGCCAAGACCGTCGATGTCGAAGGCAAGACCGTGCACCTGACCGGCAAGGAATACCAGATGCTCGAGCTGCTCTCCCTGCGCAAAGGGACGACGCTCACCAAGGAAATGTTCCTGAACCACCTCTATGGCGGCATGGACGAGCCCGAACTGAAGATCATTGACGTGTTCATCTGCAAGCTCCGCAAGAAGCTTGCGAACGCGGCGGGCGGCAAGAACTTCATCGAGA
>JAUXPG010000353.1 GCA_030683915.1 Gemmobacter sp. | reverse complement strand
GTTTGTCACCCGCCCATGCAGCAACGCCCCACCCCCCAGCGCAAGCACGAGTGACAGAACCGTGGCCGCGCCGCCCGTCCAGAGGCTCAGTCCGACGGCGCGCGGCACCCCCGGCATGTCCAGCAACATGCGCCAGGGGTCGCGCCACGGCTGATCCAACCCTAGCGCGGGCAGGCTGCCAAAAGCGGCGCGCAGCGTTTCGAACACGCCCGCCGCGATCGGCCCGACCAGACCGAACACCAGCACCACCAGAACGGCGGCCCGCAACCCGGTGGCGGCGCCCCCCACGGTCACTGCGTATAGCGCCGCGCCCAGGCTTCGATCAGGCGGGTCATCCAGCTTGCATGGGGCTCCAACCGCGACGGCCCCAGATCGGCCAGCGTCGGCAGCGCGGGCGCGGTCGGCAGGCCCGCAAATGCCGCGCGCGCCTCATGATCCAGCCGCGCCGGGTCGAGGACGGAAAACGATCCGAGGACTTCGATGTTCTGCATGTGGGCCTGCGTGGACGGCTCGAGCAGGAAATTTGCCACGACTTTTGCGCCGGCGATGCTGGTGGCGTTGAAAGGTATGGCGACAAAGCTGACATTGCCGATGGTGCCGCCTTGCGGCACGAACACCCGCGCGGTGTCGGGCAACAGGCCCTGCGCGATTGCCGCCGCCGTCGAAGCGGGGTCGAACGACATGGCGATGTCGATTTCGCCATCGTTCAGCAGTTGTTGCTGGATCGACTGGTTTTCGGGAAACGCCGTTCCGCCGCGCCACAGGTTCGGGCGCAACGCGTCATACCACGCCCAAAGCGGCCCGGTGGCTGTCGCGAAAGCATCGTCTGTCACCGGCGCTTGCAGCGCCGCCGGGTCCGGCGCCAGTTCCACCAGCGCCTGCTTGAGAAAGGTGGCGCCCATGAAGTTCGACGGGTCCGGATGGGTCATCCGCCCGGGGTTTGCCGCCGCCCAGTCCACAAACGCCGCCATCGTGGCGGGGGGGGCAGGCACCCGCGCGCTGTCGTGCACAAAGACGAACCGCGCCAGCCGCCACGGGCTTTCCATGCCGTCCACCGGCACGGTAAAGTCAACCGCATTGGGCGAGGACGGCGTCAGATCAACATACCGCGCATTCGGAAGTTCGGCGACGAACGGCCCGTGCAGCAACCCTTGATCCTTCATCGCCAGAAAGTTCGGCCCGTTGATCCAGATCAGATCGACCGATCCGCCTTCCAGCTTGCCCGCCGCCTTTTCCGATACCACGCGTGTCACCGCTTCGGCGGTGTCGGTCAATTTGACCTGCTGCACGGTGACGCCATAGCGCGCGGTGGTCTGGCGCGACACCCAGTCGATGAAGGCGTTGGTGCGCTCATCCCCGCCCCAGGCGTTCCAGTACACCGTCTGGCCGCGTGCGGCGTCCAGCGTGGCCTGCCATGTGTCGGCTCGGGCGGGCAACGCAAGGCAGGTGACGGCAACCGCGGTGATCAAGGCAAGGCGCATGGTCAGGCTTTCTTTTCGGGGATGGGCTGGGTGGGAACCGCGCCGGGCAAACGGCGGGTCATTTCGGTGAATGGGGTCCGAACCTGTGCCAGCCGTCAACCCAGCGCGCCACTGTGGTGGCGCAGCATGCGGCGGCGAAGGCATAGGCCAGCGGCGCAAAATACTGTGGAAACAGGCACATGGCGACGAACAGGCCGATGGTTTCAGCCCCTTCCGTCAGCCCGCCCAGATAATAGATCCCTTTGCCAGGATAGGCATCGGGCTGCATGCCGCGCTGCGCGGCGATCACCGCAAAGGCAAGGAACGACGACCCGGTGCCAACAAACGCCGCGATCAGAACCGATGCCGCCAAGGCGTTGGACCCCGGATCGGCCAGCGCAAAGCCCAGAGGCACCAGCGCGTAAAACGCGAAATCCAGCGCGATGTCCAGAAACGCCCCGCGGTCCGTCGGCCTGCCTTGGCGGGCTACCGCACCGTCCAGCCCATCAAACAGCCGATTGACCAGAATGGCCACCAGCGCCAGCGCAACCTGCCCGAAGGCCAGCGCGGGCACCGCCAGCACTCCGATGCCAAAGCCTGCAAGGGTCAGATGATCGGCGGCAACCCCGCGCGCCGCCAGCGCCCGTGACAGGGGGTCAAGCAGACGGCGCTGCAACGGAAGGAGGGCGGCGTCGATCATCCGCGCCTCCGGTCATGGAACCACGCGACAAGGCGCAAAAGCCGGGGGTTCAGATGCGCGCGCCGCCAGACCCCGGCTGCATATTTGTTCGCCTCGGCCATGGTCGGATAGATGTGCAGCGTGCCAAGGATCTTGTTCAGACCCAGCCCGTGCTTCATCGCCAGCACGAATTCGGCAATCAGATCGCCCGCATGCGCGCCGACGATCGTAACCCCCAGGATGCGGTCCTTGCCCGGCACGGTCAGCACTTTGACAAACCCGGTTGTCGCGCCGTCGCAAATCGCGCGGTCCAGATCGTTCAGATCATAGCGCGTCACCTCGTGCGCGACACCCTGCGCAAGGGCCTCGGTCTCCGACAGCCCGACGCGCGCCACTTCGGGGTCGGTGAAGGTGGCCCACGGGATGACGCGGTAATCGGCCTTGAACCGCCGCAGGCTGCCGAACAGGGCATTCACGGCGGCATACCACGCCTGATGCGCCGCAACATGGGTGAACTGGTACGGCCCCGCAACATCGCCCGCGGCCAGAATGTTGGGGAACAGCGTTTCCAGATAGTCGTTTGTCTCGACCACCTTGCCGGTCTGGATTCCCAGGGTTTCCAGGCCGAAGCCCGTCAACCTTGGCACGCGGCCCACCGCCACGATCAAAACATCCAGCGCGATTTTCCGGGTGGTTCCGTTCTGCGCGACCTCGATCCACTTTTCGCCATCGCTGACGCCGCAGCGGATGGCTTCGTGGCCGGTCAACACCGCCACGCCGTCTGCCTCCAGCGCGGCGCGGACAAGGGCCGCAACCTCGGGGTCCTCGCGCGCCAACAGGCGGGGTGCCATTTCGACCTGTGTCACGTCCGAACCGAGGCGCGCGAAACTTTGCGCAAGTTCCGACCCGATGGGACCACCACCCAACACCACCAACCGGCGGGGCGGTTCGGGCTGGCCCTGCAACGCGTCCCAGAGCGTATCTGAGGTCAGGTAGCCCACATCCTCCAGACCGGGCAGGGGCGGCACAAACGGGCGGGCGCCGGTGGCAAGGATGATCGACCGGGTGGTCAACCGGCGCGTCCCACCGTCGTTCAGTGCAATTTCGACCGTCCAGGGATCGACGATGCGGGCATAGCCGGACAGAACCTCGACCCCAAGGTCGGTATAGCGCGCGATGCTATCATGCGGCGCGATATCGTCGATGATGCGCTTCACCCGTGCCATGACCGCCGAGAACGGCACATCGGGAGGTGAAGGGGACAAGCCATAGCGGTCGGCGTGGCGCATCTCGTGGGCGATCCGCGCACTGGCGATCAGCGCCTTGGACGGGACGCAGCCATAGTTCAGGCAATCCCCCCCCATCCGGTGCGCTTCGACCAGTGTGACCTTTGCCTTGGTCGCCGCCGCGATATAGGCCGACACCAACCCCGCCGCCCCGGCCCCGATCACGATCAGGTTGCGGTCAAACCGGCGCGGTCGCGTGTGGCCGGCATAAACCTTGCGGCGGCGAAAATAGGCGACGGGCATTCGGGCCATCCACGGAAACAGGCCCAGAAGGGCAAAGGAACCAAGCAGCGCCGGTGACATGATCCCCGACAGACCATCGATCTGGGCAAGCTGGGTGCCCGCGTTGACATAGACCACCGTCCCCGCCAGCATCCCGGCCTGACTGACCAGATAAAATGTCAACGCCCGCATCCCGGTCAGGCCCATCAGCAGGTTGACGGCAAAGAAGGGCACCACCGGAACCAGCCGCAGGGTGAACAGATAGAACGGTCCGTCACGGGTCAAGCCTGCCTCGATCACTTGGGCGCGCCCGCCAAGTTTGCCCCGCACCGTGTCGCGCAAAAGATATCGCGCGGCCAGAAAGGCCAGTGTCGCCCCGATGCTGGAGGCAAAGGATACCAGCGCCAGCCCCAGCCAGAACCCGAACAGCGCCCCTGCGGCAAGGGTCATCCATACCGCAACCGGCAGCGACAGCGCGGTCACCGCGACATAGCCGGCGAAGTAGAGCACGAACATCAGCACCGGGTTCGCCTGCCGCCACTGGTCCAGCGCCGCCGTGTGCTGCCGGACTGCCGTGATGTCGATGTCCTGTCGGCCAAGGGCCACCGCGCCAACGACGACGACGAGGAGGACAAGCGCGAGCAGCCAAGGTTTCTTCAACGTGATGTCCAGTCCTGTTGCGCCCGATGCCCTGCATGCCAATTCGGAATCGGTTCGGCAATGTTACACCCCTCACGGAACGGTGTTCGCGGGGCGTGCCATGCCCGGTCTTACTTTCCGCCTCGGGTCAGGTCGCGGCCGACAGGCATTGCCGGAGGCGAGGCATCCAGTCGAACGAACCGCTTGCCGGCCGGTATTCCGCGCCGAACGCACCCCGGTACCCGAGCCCGACAATCTCGGGCAAAAGCCGCGCATAATCCACCTCGCCGTGGTCGGGTTCGGCACGGTCCGGGACCGCCGCAAACTGGATATGTCCGATCTGTGGAAGCGCGGCGCGAACCCGCTCCAGCAGGTCGCCGTGCACGATCTGCATGTGATAGCAATCAAACATCACCTTCACATCGCCGCCGGCGTCGGTGGCGGTGCGCAAGGCAGACGGCAGATCGGCCAGATAATAACCCGGCGCATCGCGCGGATTCAGCGGTTCGATCAAGATGCCGATGCCATGCGGCGCGGCCAACTGCGCGGCGAAGCGCAGATTGTCGACATAGGTATCGTGGGCGGCCTGCCCTTGCGCCTTGCCTGCCATCACATGAACATTCCGCGCGCCTGCCCTTGCCGCCCAGTCGATCGCCTGAGCGATGGCGGCACGGGCATCATGTCTGCGGTCGGGCAGGGCGCTCAGGCCAAAGTCCCCGGCGGCAACGTCACCCCGCGCCGTGTTCACGCTGATCAGCGACAGGCCGGTTTCCGCGAGCGCGTCGGCGGCCGCCGCCGGATCGTCGGCATAGGGCCAATGCAGTTCGACACAGTCGAACCCCCACCTATGTGCGGCGCGGATCCTGTCCGCGAGCGGCAGGTCCTGAAACAGAAAGCCGAGATTGGCGGAAAGGCGCATGGATGATCTCGAAGCGTAACACATTCTGGTAATGCGGGGCGGTCGCCCGGCTGACAAGAGGCTTGCGGGGTTGTGCCGACAGGCGGTCACTCGGGCATCGGCAACATCCGCTTGATCGTCCGCACAAGGTCGTCCGATGCGAAAGGCTTGCTGACCAGCGGTGCGCCCTGAAAGGCCGGGTCGGTCACGTTGCGTTCGCTGTATCCGGTGACCAGCGCGAACGGGATTTTCCGTTGCCGCAACACCTCGGCGATGGCGGATGAGGTTTCGCCCTTCAGGTTCATGTCAAGGCAGGCCGCATCGGGCGTTTCGGTCGCAAGCAGCGCAAGCGCGCGGCGCACATCGGACACCGGGCCAAGAACGTCCCAGCCCTGATCTTCCAGCATCGATTCTATATCCATCGCGACCAGAAATTCGTCTTCGACTACAAGGATGCGCGGGCGATCTGTGGTCATGGTTCCACTCCGGGGTGCTGCCACGGAAGCCGGATTGCGGCCTCAAGGCCGTCCGGCATGTCTTTCAGTGCTGCCGTGCCGTCCAGCAAAATCGACCGGCCAATCCTGCCATAGGGTCCAGGCGGGTCCTGAACCCGCAGCTGCACGCCGCCCGATAGCCAGTTTGTCCCACGCAACGGGTCATGCGCCCGTGCCTTGGAAAAGTCGTGGCCGGAGCGCGCGCGCAAAACGCCCACGATCCGCTGCAGACTTTGCAGCGCGCCCGCGCCACCCGCAGATGCGCCGATGACACAGATCGGGATGGGTCCTTGCCCAGTGTGTTCGGCAAACTTCGGTGTCACGTCTTCCTCCGATCCTTCGCCCAGATTCGAAAGACTGGATGGAGGCCGCGCTGTCAACTTTTTCGCGGTGAAATCGGTCCCGACAATCTCCGGGGATGATTATCTGACAAGTTTGTTCGCGCGCGAGCCATCGTTGGAGCAGATGGCGGCCATCGTCATCGACATCTTATGCCTTCGCTGCCATCCCGGCGGTCTGGACGAAGGCGCGTTACGTGCGTTGAACTGCCTGCGGGTTGCCCACTGCGACCGCCGGCCCGCTGGGCCGACCTTGACCTGCTGCTGGCCGAGGTCCATCGCGCCGGGCGGGCACACGGGCAGGGTCGTCCGGCGGCCCCGCCCGCGCCTGTGCCAAGCATGGGTTGAGTTTGCCTGCCAATCGGGAAAGACTGTCCCAAGGTCAGCCTCTGGCCAATCCGAACCTATAGGAGGGTAAACCATGTTCAAGCGTCTTACACTGGCTGCGGCAGTGGCGGTGATGGCGGTCACTGCGGCCAGCGCGCAGGAGTTGCGGTTCTTCCGCATCGGCACCGGCGGCACGGCGGGCACCTATTATCCCATCGGCGGCTTGCTGGCGAACGCCATCTCGAACCCGCCGGGATCGCGCCCCTGCGATCAGGGCGGCAGTTGCGGTGTGCCGGGGCTGGTCGCTTCTGCGGTGTCGTCGAACGGATCGGTGGCCAACGTGAACGCCATCGCGGGCGGCACGCTGGAATCGGGCTTTGCGCAATCCGACGTCGCCAACTGGGCCCATTCGGGCACGGGCATTTGGGAGGGCAAGCCTGCGGTGGACAGCCTGCGCGCGATTGCCAACTTGTACCCCGAATCCATCCATCTGGTCGCGCGGGCAGACGCGGGCATTTCCTCGGTCGCTGACCTGAAGGGCAAGACCGTGTCGCTGGACGAACCCGGTTCGGGTACGCTCGTTGATGCGCGCATCATTCTGGAAGGCTACGGGCTGGCCGAATCCGACGTGAAGGCCGAGTTCCTCAAGCCCAACCAGGCTGCCGAGCGGATGCGCGACGGGCAGATGGATGCGTTCTTCTTTGTCGGCGGCTTTCCGGCAGGTGCGATTGCGGAATTGGCCAGCGGCCTGAAGATCACGCTGGTGCCGATCGAGGGCGATGCGGCGGCGGCGATCCGCACCAAATATCCCTTCTTCGCCGAAGATCTGGTGCCGGCGGGCACCTATGAGGGCGTCGCGGCCGACACCAAGACGCTGGCCGTGGGCGCGCAGTGGATCACCAGCGCCGACCAGCCCGAAGATTTGGTCTATGAGATCACCAAGGCGTTGTGGAACGAAAACACCCGCAAGCTGCTGGATTCCGGCCATGCCAAGGGCAAGGCGATCCGGGCAGAAACCGCGCTGGCTGGCGTGGGCATTCCGCTGCATGCGGGCGCCGAGAAGTTCTATCGCGAAGCGGGCCTGCTGAAGTAAGCCGCAAGGGCCGGGGTGGCACCCGCCGCCCCGGCCTGACTTTCCCGGATCGAGGGCACCGCCATGCAGACCCAGACCCCGCCGCAGTTGTCGGCCGAGGAACTTCAGGCCATCGAGG
>JAUXPG010000226.1 GCA_030683915.1 Gemmobacter sp. | reverse complement strand
CGCGGCTGACCGCGCAGGCCGCGCCGCCGCGGTGCAAGGGCGCCGCGCGGCGCGCCCTTGCGCGCCACGGCCCCGCGCCCCATCTTGGGGGTGCGGTCGCCTTGGCCGCGGCAACCCGGGATCGGCCCCATGCTTCCATCGCTGCGCAGAACCCTGACCGGCCTTGCCTTCTGCCTTGCCGCGCCCGCCTGTGCGGGCAACCCCGGCGGATCGGGCGCGCCCGGCACCGCCAGTGCCCTGCCCAACCCCGATGCCATCAGCGTCACCGGCATCTATCAGCCCGGCACGCCCTGCAGCCGCGTGATCCGCGACGACGGCACCGCGCTGCTGGTGCCGACCCTGCTGCACGGCATCACGCCGGGCGCCCGCGTCACCGTCACCGGCGAACGGATGTCCGACAGTCTGGGCTGCGGCGGCCCGGCGCTGGTCATCCGCGGGTGGCAACCGGCCTGACCCGCCGGCACGGTGCGGGGAATCGCGCAAGCCCGGCGCCCCGGCGTTGACCTCTGACCCCACCCCGGTATGGTGACGCGACCCGTGCCGCCGATTCCCGGTGGCGCGGTGGCTGCCCCGGGACTTGCGAATATGCTGAACCGACTGCTTCCCGCGCTGCTGGTGCTGGCGCTTGCCGGCTGCTCCCTGCCGCGCGGCGCCGCGATGCAAGGCGAGATCCTGAAAGGGTCCGAACAGGAAACCCGCGATTTTCAGGTCATGCCCGTCACCCGCGACACAGTTGGCGCGCTGGACAGTTGGCCCTTGCCGCCGCAATCGGGCGTCTCCCATGCCGGTTGGCCGCAGGGCGGGCTGCGCAGCCCCGACAGTTCCACCATCGCGGCCGGGGACAAGCTGGCGGTCACCATCTGGGACAACGAACAGAATTCGCTGCTGACGGCGGTGAACCAGAAATCGGTGCAGCTGACCGAAGTGTCGGTCGCCACCGACGGCAGCGTGTTCGTGCCCTATGTCGGCAAGGTGCAGGTGCGCGGTCTCAGCCCCGATCAGGCGCGCGAGCGGTTGCAGACGGCCCTCGCGACCGCGCTGCCCTCGGCGCAGGTGCAGGTGGCGGTGGTGCCGGGGCGGCTCAACACCGTTGATCTCGTCGGTGGCGTGGCGAAACCGGGCAGCTACCCCATTCCCGACCGCAGCTTTTCGGTGCTGTCGCTGCTGAGCGAAGGCGGCGGCGTGACGGCCAGCCTGACCAACCCCATCGTCAAGCTGGTGCGCGGCGGCCGGGCTTACGGCATTTCGGTGGAACGGCTGTTCGCCCAGCCCACGCTGGACGTGTCGCTGCGCGGCGGCGACAAGGTGCTGGTCGAAAATGACCCGCGCAAGTTCCTCGCCCTCGGCGCGGCCGGCAAACAGACCACCATCCCCTTTCCGCAAGACCGGGTGACGGCGCTGGATGCCGTCACGCTGATCGGCGGGGTGAACGCCACCCGCGCCAACCCCAAGGGCGTGCTGATCCTGCGCGAATACGGCGCCAAGCAGGTGCGGCCCGACGGGCGCGGCCCCGACCGCACGCGCGTCGTGTTCACCGTGGACCTGACCACCGCCGACGGGCTGTTTTCGGCGCGCAAGTTCGCGCTCGCCAGTGGCGATCTGGTGCTGGTGACCGAATCGCCCATCACCAACGCCCGCACGGTGTTCGGGCTGATCGGTCAGATCTTCGGCCTTGCCAATCAGGTGGATGGCAGCTGACCGCCGCGGCGCCATGGCCCGCCACCCCCCTGCGCCCGGCAGCCTGGCATCGCGCCTGACCTACGCGGCGGTGCAGGTGCTGGCCCATCTGGGGCTGCCGCTGCTGCTGCTGGCGATGGCGTGGCGCGCGCGCAAGGAACCCGCGCACCTGGCGCATCTGTCGCACCGTTTCGGGTTCGGCCCCGCGGGTCCGGGCGGCGCGATCTGGGTCTATGCCGCGTCGCTGGGCGAGACACGGGCGGTATCGCCGCTGGTGCGCCGGTTGCTGGACGATGGCCACGCCGTGCTTTTGACCTCGCAATCCCCCGCCGGGCTGGCCGAGGCGCGCCGCCTGTTCGGCACCGACCCGCGCGTGACGCTGCGCCATGTGCCCGCCGACCTGTTCTGGGCGGTCCGGCTGTTTCTGGCACGGGCGCGGCCAAGGGCGCTGCTGGTGGTGGAGATCGAACTTTGGCCCGCCATGCTGCGCGAATCTGTGCGGGCGGGCGTGCCCTGCGTCATGGTCAACGGCAACCTTCTGGACCAGTCGATGCAGCGGCTGACGGGGTTTCGGGGATGGGTGCTGGGGCATTACCGGCTGTTCACCCGCATCTTCACCCGCACCCCCGCCTATCGCGACCGCTATCTGGCGCTCGGCGTCGAGGCCGCGCGGGTCGCGGTGGTGGGCGAGCTGAAATATGACCAGTGGATCGACCCGGCACAGGTCGCCGCAGGACAGCGGCTGCGCGAAGCATGGCCTGCGGAGGCCCCGGTGCTGATGATCGCCTCGTCGGTCAAGGATGAGGAACCGGCCCTCATGACGCTGGTGCTGGGGCTGCGGGGCCGCCCCGGCCTTGGTGATCTGCGGGTGGTCTGGGCGCCGCGCAGCCCGCAGCGGTTTGACGCGGTGGCCGAGGCGCTGGAATTGGCCGGGCTGACGGTGGCGCGCCGCAGTGCGATGGGCGATCTCGCGGCGGCGCGGCTGCCCGCACAGGCCGATGTCCTGCTGGGCGATTCGACCGGCGAGATGAACGTCTGGTACCCGATGGCCGACCTTGTGTTCGTCGGCGCCTCGCTCACCGGCGACGGCGGGCACAACATCATGGAACCCATGGCGCTCGGGCGCCCGGTGGTGATGGGCCCGTCGATCTATGGCATTGCCTTTGCCGCCGAGCCCGCCGCACGCATGGGCGCCTTTGCCAGCCTGCCCGACGCTGCGGCGCTCGAAGCGCGCATCGCCACCTTGCTGACCGACCGCGCCGCGCTCCGCCGGATGGCCGAAGGCGCGCGGGCATTCTCGGCCACGCAGACCGGCGCCGCCGACCGCACGCTTGCGGGCTTGCGCGCGCTGCTTTCGCCCTGACCGGGCCCCCCGCTGCGCCGCTTCGCTCTGATCCAAATATCCCGGGGAGTCTTCGCGCAGCGAAGACGGGGCAGAGCCCCCCTTGGCGGTTGGTTCGGGCGCCGTGGCCGGATGGGTGGAAAACCCCGGCAAAAGCCTGTAACCCTTGGCACGAACCGCCCGCGGGCGGCCCCTTGCACGGACGGTCCCATGCTTTCCAACTCCCCCATTCTGGTCACCGGCGGCACGGGCTCGTTCGGCCATGCCTTTGTCCCGATGACGCTGGCGCGGTATAACCCCAAAAAGCTCATCATCCTGTCGCGGGACGAGATGAAGCAGTGGGAAATGGCCAAGCTGCACGGGCAAGACCCGAGGGTGCGCTTTTTCATCGGTGACGTGCGCGACCGTGACCGGCTTTACCGCGCGCTGCGGGGCGTTGATTACGTCGTGCATGCCGCGGCGACCAAGATCGTGCCGACGGCGGAATACAACCCCTTCGAATGCATCAAGACCAACGTCATGGGCGCGATGAACCTGATCGACGCCTGCATCGATGCGGGTGTGAAGCGGGTGGTGGCGCTGTCCACCGACAAGGCGTCCAGCCCGATCAACCTCTATGGTGCGTCGAAACTGGCATCGGACAAGCTGTTCGTCGCCTCCAATTCCTATGGCGGCGAACATGGCACCCGGTTTTCCGTGGTGCGCTATGGCAATGTCATGGGTTCGCGCGGATCGGTCATCCCGTTCTTTCTGTCGATTGCCGACACGGGCGTGCTGCCCATCACCGACGCCCGCATGACGCGGTTCATGATCAGCCTTGAACAGGGGGTGGAACTGGTCTGGCACGCGTTCGAGGACATGGAAGGCGGCGAAATCTACGTCAAGAAAATCCCGTCGATGAACATCGGTGATATCGCCCGTGTGGTCGCCCCCGACGCGCGGCACGAGATCGTGGGCATCCGTCCGGGCGAAAAGCTGCACGAACAGATGATCGGCGCCGAAGATGCGCCGCATACCTTCGAATACCCCGAGCATTTCAAGATCTTGCCGGCGATCAACAACTGGTCCGCCAGCCCCGCGCGCATCAAGGACGGGGTGCGGGTGCCTGACGGGTTCGTCTATGCCTCCGACACCAACCCCGACTGGATGCCGCCGGAGGCGCTGGCGGGCTGGATCGCGGCCAACCGCGCCAAGATCGGGGCGATCTGACATGATTCCCTATGGCCGGCAGGACATTTCCGACGAGGACATCGCGGCGGTGGTGGCCGTGCTGCGGTCCGACTATCTGACCCAAGGCCCGATGGTGCCCCGGTTCGAGGCGGCGGTTGCGGCGCATGTCGGTGCGGCGCATGCGGTGGCGGTGAATTCGGCCACCTCGGCTCTGCACATCGCCTGCATGGCGCTGGGGCTTGGGCCGGGGGATGTGCTCTGGACGGTGCCCACCACCTTTGTCGCCAGTGCCAACTGCGCGCTCTACTGCGGTGCGGCGGTCGATTTCGTCGATATCGACCCGGTGACCTGGACGATGTGCCCCCGCGCCCTGGCCGCCAAGCTGGACCGCGCCGCCGCCGAAGGGCGGTTGCCCAAGGTGATCGTGCCGGTGCATCTGTGCGGCCAATCCGCCGACATGGCCGAAATCGGGCGTCTGGCGCGCGCCTATGGCGTGAAGGTGGTCGAGGACGCCAGCCATTCCATCGGCGCCACGCACGAGGGCCGCCCGGTGGGCGACTGCCGCCACTCCGACATCTGCGTGTTCAGCTTTCACCCGGTCAAGATCATCACCACCGCCGAAGGCGGGCTGGCCACCACGCAGGACGCGCGCTTGGCCCGTGCGATGGACCTTGCGCGCAGCCACGGCATCACCCGCGATGCCGCCGAGATGACGCATGCGCCGGATGGCCCTTGGTATTACCAGCAGATCGCGCTTGGCTACAATTACCGCATGACCGAATTGCAGGCCGCGCTGGGGCTGAGCCAGATGGCGCGACTCGACCAGTTCGTTGCCCGCCGCCGCGACCTTGCCGCGCGCTATGACCGCATGTTGGGCAACCTGCCGCTGACGCGCCCCGCCCCTGCGGCGGATGTGCAGTCGGCGTGGCATCTTTACGTCGTGCGGGTGGATGCGGGCCGCCACCGCGCAGTGTTCGAGGCGTTGCGCGCCGATGGCATCGGGGTGAACCTGCATTACATCCCGGTGCATACCCAGCCCTACTATCGCGCGATGGGTTTTGCCCCCGGCCAGTTCCCCAACGCCGAACGCTATTACGCCGAGGCCATCTCGATCCCGCTTTATGCCGGGCTGACCGACACCGATCAGGAGCGCGTGGTGGCCGCGCTGGAGCGCGCGCTGGCATGACGGTCTGTGTGATCCCCGCGCGCGGTGGGTCCAAGCGCATCCCGCGCAAGAACATCGCGCCGTTCCATGGCCGCCCGATGATCGGCTGGTCCATCGCGGCGGCGCACGAGGCGGGGGTGTTCGACCGCATCATCGTGTCGACCGATGATGCCGAAATCGCGGCGGTGGCCCGTGCCGAAGGCGCGGAAACCCCCTTTGCCCGCCCTGCCGCCCTGTCTGGCGACCATACGCCCACCGTGCCGGTGATCGCCCATGCGGTGCAGGCGCTGGCGCTCGGCCCGGATGTGCCGGTCTGCTGCCTTTATGCGACCGCCCCGATGGTGCAGGCCGCCGACCTGCGTGCGGCGCGCGCGCTTCTGGTCGGGGGCACCACCTATGTCGTCTCGGTCACGACATTCCCGTTTCCCATCCAGCGCGCCTTGCGGCACCATGCGGATGGACGGATCGAGATGATGGACCCCAGCCACATGACCACCCGCAGTCAGGATCTGGAAGAGGCGTGGCACGACGCGGGCCAGTTCTATTGGGCGCGTGCGGCGACCTGGGGCGCAGGCGTTCCGGTGTTTGGCCCCGGCGCCCGAGGCATCGCCCTGCCGCGCCACCGCGTGCAGGATATCGACACGCCCGAGGACTGGGCGCGCGCCGAGGCGCTGTTCGCCGTGCTGCGGCCATGAGGGTCGCGTTCCGCTGCGATGCCTCGGTCGACATCGGCACCGGCCATGTGATGCGGTGCCTGACGCTGGCGCAGGCGCTGGCCTTGCGCGGGCACGACTGCCGCTTTGTCTGCCGCGACCTGCCCGGCCACATGGCCGACCGGATCGGTGCGGAATTTCCCGTGGCGCTGCTGCCCGCGCCCGACCCGGCGACGCAGATCACCGAAGGGCCTGCCCATGCCGCATGGGCCGGCGTCCCCGCCATGCAGGACGCGGCAGAGACCCGTGCGGTGTTGGGCGATGCACAGGTGCTGGTGGTGGACCACTACGCCTTCGACGCCCGCTGGGAAATCGCCGCGCGCCCGTTCGGCACCCGTCTGGTGGCGCTCGACGATCTGGCCGACCGCGCCCATGCCTGCGATCTGCTGGTTGACCCGAATTATGGCCGCTTTCCTCGCGATTACGATGCGCTGATGCCCGAAGCGGCCGAGCGGTTGATGGGCACCACCTATGCCCTTCTGCGCCCCGAGTTCGCCGCCGCGCGTGCCGAAGCACTGGCCCGCCGGGGTGGTCCGCTGCGCGAGGTGCTGGTTGCCATGGGCGGCGTGGACCGCGACGATGCCACGGGCGCGGTGCTGCGGGCGCTGGCGTCGGTGGATCGCCCGCTCGGTCTGCGTGTGACGGTGGTGATGGGCGCCGCTGCACCGCATCTGACGGCGGTCAAGGCGTTGGCGGGCGCCCTGCCCTTCCCATGCCGGGTGCTGTCGGGGGTCTCGGACATGGCCAGCCTGATGGCGCGCGCAGACCTTGCCATCGGCGCCGCCGGCGGGACCGCGTGGGAACGCTGCGCCCTTGGCCTGCCCACGCTGATGCTGGTGCTGGCTGACAACCAGATCGAAGGCACCGCCGCGCTGGACCGCACCGGCGCAGGCATCGCGCTGGGCGCCGCCGGGGACGCCGGCCTGCCCGACCGTCTGGCCGCCGCGCTGCGGGTGCTGTCTGATCCCGAAGGGTTGGGCGCCATGTCGAGACGCGCGGCGATGATCTGCGACGGGCGCGGCGCGGAGCGGGTGGTCTCGGCCATAGAACACCCGCTGACCCTGCGCCCGGCCACCATGGCCGATGCCGAAACCGTGTGGCGCTGGCGCGCCTCGCTGCCACCCGACCATTTCCGCGCCGGGCCGAACCCACCCCTGGAGCAGCACTTGGCGTGGTTTTCCCGCGCGCTGACCGATCCCACGCGTCACCTGCTGATCGCGCAGAGCGACAGGCGGGTGGCGCATCTGCGCCTTGATCTCGACGGCACGGTTGCCACCGTCTCGATCCTGCTGCGCCCCGGCGCACGGGGGCAGGGCTATGGCCGCCGGGCGCTGGCGTTTCTGGGGCCGTTCGGGCGCCGCCACGGCCTGACACGCCTGACGGCCGAGGTAGCGCCGGGCAACACCGCCTCGCTGCGGCTGTTCCGTGGCGCGGGCTATGTCCAGTCGCGCGGGACCGACGGCTTCGCCCGCTTTGACCGCCGCCTTTGACCCTTGCGCCGACCGCCCAGCCCGGCCACATCTGGCCGAAAGGAGCCGCCCCATGTCCCAGCCCGAAATCAGCATCGCTGGCCGCCGCATCGGCCCCGCGCACCCGCCCTATGTGATCGCGGAACTGTCGGCCAACCACAACGGCAGCCTGCAGGCCGCCTTTGACATCATCGACGCCGCCGCCCATGCCGGGGCCGATGCGGTCAAGATCCAGACCTACACCGCCGACACCATCACGCTCAACTCGTCCCGCCCCGAGTTCTGGATCAGCGAAGGCAAATGGGCGGGCCAAAGCCTTTACGACCTCTACCAAGCCGCCCACACCCCGTGGGACTGGCACCCGGCGCTGTTCGCCCATGCCCGCGCGCGCGGGATCGCGATGTTCTCCTCGCCCTTCGACACCACCGCCGTCGACCTGCTGGAGGACCTGAACGCCCCCGCCTACAAGATCGCCAGCTTCGAGGCGGTGGACACGGCCCTGATCCGCTACGCCGCCAGCACCGGCAAACCGCTCATCATCTCCACCGGCATGGCCGATGCCGACGAAATCGCCGAGGCCATCGCCGCCGCCCGCGACGGCGGCTGCCGCGACCTTGCCATCCTCCATTGCGTCTCGGGCTACCCCGCGCCCCCGGGCGATTATGGCCTGCGCACCATCCCCGACATGATGGCGCGCTTTGGCCTTGTCACCGGCTTGTCCGACCACACGCTCGACAACACCACCGCCATCGCCGCCGTGGCCCTTGGCGCCGCGATCCTCGAAAAACACGTGACGCTCGACCGCAACGGCGGGGGCCCGGATGACAGCTTCTCGCTTGAACCCCCAGAACTCGCGCAGCTTTGCACGGCCGCGCGCACGGCATGGGATGCGCTGGGGGCGGTGGATTATGGCCGCAAATCTTCGGAACGCGGCAATGCGGTGTTCCGCCGCTCGCTCTACTTCGTGCAACCGCTGAAGGCAGGCGACGTCATCACCGCTGCGCATGTCCGCTCGGTGCGCCCCGGCTTTGGCGCGGCGCCCAAACACCTTGATGCCATCCTTGGCCGCCGGGTCCTGCACGATACGCCGGCTGAAACGCCGGTCTTGCTGGAGGGGATCGAAGGGTTCGCGGCGCCCTGACCCCGGCGCGCCCTTCGCTCTGACCCAAATATCCCGGGGTCCGGGGCAGCGCCCCGGGGCCTGCCGCATGCGAAAGGGGCCGCAGCTTGCGCCACGGCCCCCTTGCGACATCCGGGTCCCTTGTTCAGGCGGCGCGGCCCAGCAACACCTGATCCACCTGTTTTTGCGCGCCCGCCTCGTCCACGCCAGACACGGCGGCGACTTCACGGGTCAGCCGCTCCAGCGCGGCTTCATACAGCTGGCGTTCGGAATAGCTCTGCTCGCGCTGGTCGTCGGCGCGGTGCAGGTCGCGCACCACCTCGGCAATCGCCATCAGATCGCCCGAGTTGATCTTCTGTTCATACTCCTGCGCACGGCGCGACCACATGGCGCGCTTGACCTTGGCCTTGCCCTTGAGCGTTTCCAGCGCCTTCGACACCACATCGGGCGACGACAGCGACCGCATGCCGATTTCGGCAGCGCGGTTGGTCGGCACCCGCAGGGTCATCTTGTCCTTTTCGAACGAGATGACGAAAAGCTCCAGCGACATGCCGACAACCACCTGTTCCTCGATGGACAGGATCTTGCCGACGCCGTGCGCCGGGTAGACCACGAATTCGTTGGGGCGGAATTCGGGCTTCTTGGTCTTGGTCATTCAGGTTATTCCTCACACAGGACCCGTTCCCGACGACAGGCCACCCCGCCCCGAAGTAAACTTCGGGCGCACAGGTGGCCATTCATCAGTATGACACCCCGACGTGCAGGGCCGGGGGGCGGCAGCAGGCATTCAGATTCGTTGTGCGCGATGTATAACACGAATCACGCCCGATTCCAACTGCGACGGCGGTCCGCCTTGCAGTTCAGGCGACATTGGAGCCCCACAGGGCCGTGATCAGCTGCCTTCGCCGGGATTTTCCGAGAAGTAGCGGGTCAACTTGTCTTTTTCGCCGTCACGCTCCTTGGCGTCGGGCAACGGGTCCTTGCGGACAGTCAGCACCGGCCAGGCTTCGGAATACTTGCGGTT
>JAUXPG010000046.1 GCA_030683915.1 Gemmobacter sp. | reverse complement strand
ATGCCGCGTGCCGCTTCCAGCCGGTAGCTGGCCGAGGCCCGCATGTCACTGAGCGGGGTGAAGTCGGAGCCGAGTGCCGCGCAGGCCGCGTCTATGGCCGCCATGTCCCACGCGGCCCCGACCAGCGCGGCTTCGGCCGCCGCCGCGCGTTTCGGGGTGCCCGCCATGCCGCCAAATGCAAGGCGCGCGGCCGTGACGCGGCCCTCGGCGACGGTGATGTTCAGGCACCCGCACACCGCCGAGATGTCCTGATCGAACCGCTTGGACAGTTTGTAGCAGCGCAAGGCATCGGGTTGGCGCGGGATCGTCACCGCCTCGACAAATTCGCCGGGGGCGCGGTCCTGCTTGCCGTAGTCGAGGAAGAAATCCTCCAGCGGCATCGACCGCCGCGCATCGCCGTGGCGCAGATGCAAGGTAGCCCCCAGCGCAATCAGCGCGGGCGGGGCATCGCCGATGGGCGATCCGTTGGCGATGTTGCCCCCGATGGTGGCCGCGTTGCGCACCTGCGCCGACCCGTAGCGGCGCAGCATCGACGCAAACGACGGATGCAACGGTTCAACGGCACGGCACAGATCGGCTATGGTCGTCATGGCGCCGATGCGGATTTCGGTTTCGGTGATCGTCACACCGCGCAGGTCCGCCACTCCGGCGACAAAGGCCACCGGCCCAAGGTCACGCAGGCCCTTGGTCACCCAAAGCCCGACATCGGTGGCGCCTGCGATCAGACGGCCGTCCGGGTTGGCGGCATACCATGCGGCCAGTTCATCGGCGCTGCGCGGCAGGGCGGCGGAGCGATCGACGTCAAATTGCGCGACATCCAGTGCCGCAAGTGTCGCGGAATCGTCCATCCAGCCGGGGACGGGCGCGGTTTCGGCGGCGCGGGCCGCGCGCAGGATCGGGGCATAGCCCGTGCAGCGGCAGAGGTTGCCCGCAAGCGCGGTGTCGTGGTCGGTGTCGCCATTCAGATGCGCGACCGCCATGCTGGCAACAAAGCCGGGGGTGCAAAACCCGCACTGGCTGCCATGGTGATCGACCATCGCCTGTTGCACCGGGTGCAACTGGCCTTCGGGCCCGGTGATGCCTTCGACCGTGCGGACCGCCTTGCCGTGAAGTTGCGGCAGGAAGAGGATACAGGCGTTCAGCGCCCTGGCCCCTTGCGCGTCTGTCACCATCACGGTGCAGGCGCCGCAGTCGCCTTCGTTGCAGCCTTCCTTGGTTCCTGTCAGGCTGCGCTCCTCGCGCAGCCAGTCCAACAGCGTCCGCGTGGGCGCCACGTCCGCAAGGCGGACCGGCGCTCCGTTCAGCAGAAACGCGATTCCCGTCATGTGTCTGTTCCGCCGCGTTACGTCCCCGATGGTGGAGTTTTGCGCCCGTCCCGATGCGGCGTAAGTCCGGGCGCACTCCGTTATCTGCAGCAAAGCGCATCGGCTGCCTGTTTGGCAAGCACTCACTCTGCGCCGAAAGTTGAAACTTCTTCATGCCTGCCGCGAAAATGGGCATGGCAGAGGTATCTTTGCCCATCTTAGGGCAGGCCGGGGTGCCTTCGCAACCCGCTTTCAAGCCGCCGACGGGCCGCCTATGGTTGCCGCATGACCCAGCCCCGATTCATCCACCTGCGCACCCACACCGAACACTCGCTGCTGGAAGGCGCGGTGCCGCTCAAGACGCTTGTGAAACTGGCCGCCGCCGCCGGGATGCCCGCCGTGGCCGTGACCGACAGCAACAATCTGTTCGCCGCGCTGGAATTTTCGGTGACGGCGCTGGGGGCAGGGGTGCAGCCCATTCTGGGGTGCCAGCTTAGCCTGCGGTTCGATCCGGCGCCGCCCGGCGAACGCCCGCGCGCCCCGGCGCCCCTTGTCCTGCTGGCGCAGGACGAGACGGGCTACATGAACCTGATGAAGCTGAATTCCTGCCTTTACCTGCGTGACAGCGCAGAGGTGGTGCAGGTCACGACCGACGATCTTGCGGCGCATGCGGGCGGGCTTATCTGTCTGACCGGCGGCGCCGAAGGACCGATAGGCCGGCTGATCCAGATGGGTCAGGGCGCACGGGCCGAGGCGTTGTTGGATCGGCTGGCGGCGATCTATCCGGACCGGCTGTATGTCGAGTTGCAGCGCCACCCTGGCGAGGATGGCCGCTTTACCGAAGCCGAACGCGCGACCGAACGCGGCTTTGTCGAAATGGCCTATGCCCGTGGCCTGCCGCTGGTGGCGACGAATGACGTGCATTTCCCGAAGGCCGACATGTTCGAGGCGCACGACGCCTTGCTGTGCATCGCCGACGGCGCCTATGTCGACCAGACCGCGCCGCGCCGCCGCCTCACCCCGCACCATGGCTTCAAATCCGAGGCGGAAATGGTGGCGCTGTTCGCCGATCTGCCCGAAGCGGTTGAAAACACCGTGGAAATCGCGCGGCGCTGCGCCTATGCCGCCAAAAAGCGCAAGCCGATCCTGCCGCGCTTTGCCGATGATGAAGTGGAAGAACTGCGTCGGCAGGCATGGGAAGGGCTCGATGCCCGGCTGGCGGTGACCCCGCTTGCCGCGCCGCGCACCGAATACGAAGACCGCCTGCGCTTTGAATTGTCGATCATCGAAAAGATGGGGTTTCCGGGGTATTTCCTGATCGTGGCCGACTTCATCAAATGGGCCAAGGGGAAGGGCATTCCGGTTGGGCCGGGGCGCGGGTCGGGCGCAGGATCGCTGGTGGCGTGGGTGCTGACCATCACCGACCTTGATCCGCTGCGCTATGCGCTGCTGTTCGAACGATTCCTGAACCCCGAACGCGTCAGCATGCCCGACTTCGACATCGACTTCTGCATGGACCGCCGCGAGGAGGTCATCACCTACGTGCAGGAAAAGTATGGCCGTGACCGCGTGGCCCAGATCATTACCTTCGGTGCGCTGTTGTCCAAGGCGGCGGTGCGCGACGTGGGGCGCGTGTTGCAGATGTCCTATGGGCAGGTCGACAAGCTGAGCAAGATGATCCCGCTGGAGGGGGTGAAACCTGTCAGCATCACCAAGGCGCTGGCGGACGAACCGCGCCTGCGCGAGGCCGCGAAGGAAGAGGTGGTGGCCCGCCTGTTGGCCCACGCCGAAAAGATCGAAGGCCTGTTGCGCAACGCCTCCACCCATGCGGCGGGTGTGGTGATCGGTGATCGACCATTGGACGAACTCGTCCCGCTCTATCGTGACCCGCGCTCCGACATGCCCGCCACCCAGTTCAATATGAAATGGGTCGAAGCCGCGGGGCTGGTGAAGTTCGACTTTCTGGGGCTCAAGACCCTGACGGTGATCCAGAACGCGGTGGACCTGATCCGCGGGCAAGGGCGGCACCTGCACATCGCGCCCGATGGCACAAAGCTTTATGACCCGCCGCCCGGCGCGGTGGACGAGATCAACGCCATTCCGCTGGACGATGCGAAGTCCTATGCGCTTTATTCCGCCGCGCGGACGGTGGCGGTGTTCCAGGTGGAATCCAGCGGCATGATGGATGCGCTGCGGCGCATGAAGCCCACCTGCATCGAGGATATTGTGGCACTGGTGGCGCTGTACCGCCCCGGTCCGATGGAAAACATCCCGACCTATTGCGAGGTGAAGAACGGCACAAGACCGCTGGAATCGCTGCATCCGACCATCGACCCGATCCTGAAGGAAACCCAAGGCATCATCGTCTATCAGGAACAGGTGATGCAGATCGCGCAGGTCATGGGGGGCTATTCGCTGGGCGGCGCCGACCTCTTGCGCCGCGCGATGGGCAAGAAGATCGCCGAAGAGATGGCCAAAGAGCGCCCGAAGTTCATCGAAGGTGCCAAGGCCACGCATGGCATCGACGCGAAGAAGGCCGGCGAAGTTTTTGACCTGCTTGAGAAATTCGCAAACTACGGGTTCAACAAATCTCACGCCGCCGCCTATGCCGTCGTCAGCTATCAGACCGCTTGGCTGAAGGCGAACCACCCTGTTGAATTCATGGCCGCGGTGATGAACTGCGACATCCACCTGACCGACAAGCTGAACGTCTACAAGCGCGAGGTTGACCGGATGGGCATTCCGGTGGTGCCGCCCTGCGTCAACCGTTCGGGCGCCACATTCACCGTGGACAAGGGGCGCGTGGTCTATGCGCTCGGCGCGCTGAAGAACGTGGGTGTGGAGGCCATGCGGTTGATCGTGGCGGCGCGCGGCGATCGCCCGTTCCGCGACCTTGCCGATTTTGCCAGCCGCGTCGATCTCAAGCGCGTGGGCAAGCGCCCGTTGGAGATGCTGGTGCGAGCGGGTGCGTTTGACACGCTGGACCCAAACCGCGCCAAGGTTTTCGATGGGTTGGACGGGCTGGTGGCGTGGTCGGCGGCGGTGCACGAGGCGCGGGCCTCGGCGCAGGTATCGCTGTTTGGCGAACAGGGCGCCGATCTGCCGCCCCCGCGCCTTGCTCCGCGCGGCGACTGGTTGCCGGTGGAACGGTTGCAACAGGAACATCAGGCGGTGGGGTTCTATCTGTCGGGGCATCCGCTGGACGACTGGATGGGGGCGCTGAAACGCAAGGGCGTGCTGACGCTGGCCGAGGTCGCGCGGCGTGCCGAAGGCGGGCCGGTGGTGGCCAAGCTGGCCGGGTCGGTCGGCGCGCGGCAGGAACGCAAATCATCACGCGGGAACCGCTTTGCCTTTGTGGCCTGTTCCGATCCGACCGGGCTTTACGAGGTCACGGTGTTTTCCGACGTGCTGGATCAGGCGCGCAGCCTGCTGGAGCCGGGGTTGAACGTGGTGCTGACGGTCGAGGCGACGCTGGAGGGTGATACGCTGAAGCTGCTGGCGCGCGGGGTGCAGGCGGTCGAAGGGGTCGCGGCTGATGCCGGAGCATCCGCGTTGCGGGTGCATCTGGGCGAGGCGGGCGCGGTTTCGGCGGTGGCGGCGCTGCTGGCGCACGCCCGCGCCGAAGCGGGCCGGGTGGCCAAGGGCGAGGTGCGCGTCTGCGTGGCCGATGCCGGGACCGGGCAGGAGATTGACATCCGGCTGCCCGGCCAATGGCCGGTGGGGCCGCAGGTGAAGGGCGCGCTGAAGGCGGTGCAGGGTGTGCTGGCGGTCGAAGAACTGTGACATTCGGCGCCTCTGGCTGGCGGCGGATGCCTCCGGCGGGGATATTTGGATCAGAGCGAAACCTGCAGGGGCAGGGTTGGGGTGGCGGGGATGGATGCGGATGTGATCGTGATCGGCGGCGGTGTCGCCGGGTTGACGCTGGCGGCCAAGCTGGCCGAGGGGCGCGCGCGGGTTCTGGTGCTGGAGGCCGAGGGGGCGGTGGGCTACCACACATCGGGGCGGTCAGCGGCGCTCTATGAGCCGACCTATGGCAAGCCGGCGGTGCGCGACCTGTCGATCGCGTCGGGTGAGTGGTACCATGCGTCGGGGCTTTTGAGCCCGCGCGGGCTGATGATTCTGGGCCGCGACGAGGAGCGTGACCTGTTCGAGCATGATCTGGCCGCGATGGGCATGGACCGGCTGCCGCTGGACGAAGCCTTTGCCCGCGTGCCGGTCTTGCGGCGCGATGTGGTGACGCTGGCCGGGTATCACGGCAATGCGTGGGATATCGATACCGACCGGCTGTTGCAGGAAAGCGTCCGCACCATCCGCGCGGGCGGCGGCACAGTGCGGCTGAACGCGCGGGTCAGCGCAATTGCGCGGCAGGGGGGCGGCTGGGCCACGACAGTGGCGGACGAGGTGTTGACCGCGCCGGTGCTGGTCAATGCCGCGGGGTCTTGGGCCAATGTCGTGGCCGGGATGGCCGGGGTGGCGGGGCCGCAGTTTCAACCTTATCGGCGGTCCATGGCGCGCATTCCAGCCCCCGGCGGGCACGACACCAGCCGCTGGCCGATGATTTTCGGCGCAGGGGAGACGTGGTATGCCAAGCCCGATGCCGGGGCGCTGATCGTATCGCCGGCCGAGGAACACCCGATGGACCCGCATGACGCGTGGGCCGATGACTTGGTCCTGGCCGAGGGCCTGGCGCGGTATGAAGCCTTCGTGACCGAGCCGGTGACGCGCGTGGTATCAAACTGGGCGGGCCTGCGCACCTTCGCGCCCGACCGGGTGCTGGTGATCGGGCCCGATCCGGTGGCGCCGGGGTTCTACTGGCAGGCGGGGCAGGGTGGCTATGGCTTTCAGACCGCACCGGCGGCGTCGCGGTTGGGGGCCGACCTGATTCTCGGGCGCCCGCCCGAGGCCGGGGCAGCCCTGGCTTCAGCCGTCAGCCCGGCCCGGTTCGCATGACGCTGCGGCTGCCTGACAGTGGGGCTGCGGTGATGCCGGACGGGCGGCGCGTTGCGCCATCGGCCTTGCGAAACGCCGACGCGATCCGCGACCTGCTGAAACGGGTGGCGCCATCGCAGGGACGGGCGCTGGAACTTGCGTCCGGCACGGGGCAGCATGTCGCGGCCCTCGCGCAAGCCTTGCCGGGGCTGGACTGGCACCCCACGGACCGCGACGGCGCCAATATGGCCAGCATATCCGCATGGGCCGCCTCGGCGGGTGCGCCAAACATCCGCCCGCCACAGGTGCTGGATGCGGGGGTGCCGGGGTGGGGGGCGGCATGGCATCCGGTGGGGCTGGTTCTGGTGGTGAACCTGTTGCACCTTGTGTCCGAGGGCGTGGCGCGGACGTTGATAGCCGAGGCGGCGCAGGCCCTGGCGCCCGGCGGGATGCTGGCGGTCTATGGCCCGTTTCTGCGGGGCGGAGTGGCAACCTCGGACGGAGATGCCGCGTTCGACGGCAGCCTGCGCGCGCAGGACCCGGCGATCGGTTACAAGGACTTTGCCGACGTGCAGGGCTGGATGGCGCAGGCCGGACTGGACCCGCGCGCACCGGAGGCGATGCCCGCAAACAACCTCATGCTGCTGGCTGATCGACGCAAAACATAGCGAAACCTGAATGCGTTGATCCAGATCAAGGCGCCACCTTGCGGGCAAAGGGCACCCTGCAGCGAGCCGATGACAGGAGACGCTGATGGACTGGCCCGCCAAGAATGCCAAGCAACGCGAGGATCTTCGCCTTCTCAACAAGGCGATCCCCGAAACGGCCAAGGGGTTTGCCACCCTGTCGAAGGCGGTGAAGGACGGCGGCGTGCTGGAGTTCAAGCACAAGGAGTATGTGGCGCTGGGCATTGCCGTGGCGCAATGTTGTGAGCCCTGCATCGGATTCCACGTCGAGGCGCTGATGAAGGCGGGCGCCACGCGCGAGGAGATGGGCGATGTGGTCGCGATGGCGGTGCAGATGGGCGGCGGGCCCGCGCTGATGTACGCCGCCAAGGCCTTTGCCTGCTGGGATGAGCTGGCGGCGGCGGGCGCCTGACGGTTTCGTGAAGGCGGCCCTTGGGCGCGGGGGCGTGACAGCGGGCTGCGGGCGCGGCACAAGCACGCCACGCCCTGCCCGGAGTATCCCATGCCTGCCTTTCGCCTGACCCTGTGCCTACTCTTTGTTGCCTTGGTGGCCGCATGCGGGCGCCCCGCGCCGCAGCAGCGCCCGATGGCCCCGGTGACGATGTCCGCCCCGGCCTTTGCCGACCACAAGCCGGTAGACTGGCCGGGCCGACGCCCCGACACCTATGCCGTGCATGGCATCGACATTTCGCGCTGGAACACCGGAATCGACTGGCCGGTGGCGCAGGCATCGGGCGTGTCGTTCGCGTTTATCAAGGCGACCGAAGGCGGCGATCATGTCGACCCAGAATTCCGCTTCCACTGGGCCGAGGCGCGGCGCGCGGGCGTGCCGCGCGGGGCGTATCATTTCTGGTATCATTGCCGGTCGGGGGCCGAACAGGCCGACTGGTTCATCCGCAACGTCCCGCGCGAGGCGGGGGCGCTGCCGGCGGTGCTGGATCTGGAATGGCCGCGGTCGCGCAATTGCCCGCATCGCCCCGACGGCGCGCATGTGCGCCGCGAAGCGACGGCGTTTCTTGACCGCCTGGAGGCGCATTACGGCCAGCGCCCCGTGGTTTACACCACCCCGGATTTTTACCGCGACACCGACCTTGGCCGCCTGCGC
>JAUXPG010000105.1 GCA_030683915.1 Gemmobacter sp. | reverse complement strand
GGTGCCGTCCGCGCGCGACAAAATGGCATGCGACCCCGGATAGGCGGCCAGCAGCCGTCCGGCTTCGGCCTCTCCGGCCACATAAATCGCAGTGGACAGCGCATCGGCCCAGACTGCCCGCTTGGATATGACCGCCACCTGTGCCAGCCGGTCGGCACTTCGGCCCGTTGCGGGGTCAAGGATGTGATGCCGCCCGCTGGCGTCAAAGGTCAGACCATATCCCCCCGATACCGACACCGCGGCATCCGCCAAGCGCAAGTCATGCCCGGTGGATGCGGGCGCGTGTGGGTTGACCAGCCCGATGGAAAACGGCTGGCCATCCGGTGCGGCGCCCAAGGCACGGGTTTCGCCAAGTTCGATCAGCGCGGTTTCGAACCCTTCGTTGCCAAGGATTTCCGTGATGCGGTCGGTGATATGGCCCTGTGCGATGCCGTTCAGGCTGATCGCCATGCCGGGTCGCGCAAAACGGACCTTCTGCACGCCGACGGACAGCGCGCGGTAATCCACGAGCGCGCGGGTGCGCTCCAGTGCCGCACCGTCCGGGGCCGCACCGCCACTGGCGTGCAGGCGCCACATCGGCTGGATGGTCGGATCGAAGGCCCCACCGCTGAGGTCGGCGATGCGGCGGGATTGGTCCAGCACCTCGACCAGATCGCGCGAGGGGGCAACCAGCGTGCCCTCGCGGTTCAACCGCGCGATTTCGCTTGTCGGTCGATAAAGGCTGAAGATGCTTTCCAGGCGGTCGATCTCGACCAGCATACGGGCAATGGCGCGGCGGGCGACGGCTGGGTTGGCGTGCCACAGTGTCATGCCCGACATCGCGCCCAACACCTCGCCATGCCAGACCACCGGCGCAGGCGCGCCCCGCAGCGCGCGCAGCCCCATCGCTCCCAACGGAAGCGCAAGCCCCGCGCCCAACACCCGCAGCGCACCCCGCCGGGACAGACGCAAAGTCATGCGGTGCCCCCCTGCGCAATGGCCGGGGCAGCCGCGCCTGCGGGCAGAACGACCGGACGCGCGCGCAGCTTGCGGGCCTGCGCCAGCGGCGGGCAGCGGCGGTCGTCGTGATATTCCACCTGACAGTCAAGGCACTGGAAGCATTCGGCCATGTTGATCTTGCCCGACCGTTCGATTGCCCGCACCGGGCAAGACCTTTCGCACAGATGGCACGGATTGCCGCATTCGGGGCGACGCTTGAGCAGATTGACCAGATGCAGCCGGTCAAGCACTGCCAAGGCCCCGCCCAGCGGGCACAGAAAGCGGCAGAACGCCCGTTCGGTGAACAGCCCGACCGCCAGCAGGATCAAGGCATAGATCACATAGGGCAGCCCACGCACGAACATCGCCGTGATGGCAGTCTTGAATGGCTCCACCTCCTCGGCCATCGGGGCAAGATCCGGGGCCACGACCACAAGGGTCAGGATCGTTGCCAAAGACAGATACTTGCCCATCCAAAGGTGCCGTTGCAGCCGTTCCGAGGGGTTCCACTGCGGCAGGCCAAGGCCGCGTGCCGCCCGCGCCAACAATTCCTGCAACGCGCCAAACGGGCAAAGCCAGCCGCAAAATACCCCGCGCCCCAACACGATCAGCGAGATCGCGGTGTAAACCGACAGGATCACGATCAGGGGCTCGGCAAGGTAAAACGCCAAGCCAAGGTTGCCGAACGGGGCCTTGAGATAGTTGATCAGATTGACGATCGACAGTTGCGCGCTGGCCGTCCAGCCGATCCAGACCAGCGTGAACACCAAAAACCCGTCGCGCACATGGCGGTGCAGGCGGCGGCTGCGGCTGAGCCGGTCTTGAAACCCAAGGATTGCCGTCAACAGCACCAGCGCAGCGCCGAGGATGGCAATGTCGGTCCGCGCTTCGATCCACGGTTCCAGCCAGACCGGCTTGGGCTCGGGCTCGGGCATCAGGATGTAAGCGGCGGGCAAACTGTAGTCGAGCGACGCCAGCACGAAGCTGTCGCGCCGCCCGTCGGGCCGCAGCACGGCGGCACGCACCTCGGCTTGCCAAGGCTGCATGGGGTCAAACCCGCTGTCGGATGGCAGCACGAACAGATCAGCGATCCGCCCGCGCGCCGCGATCACGTCGGATTTTGTAAAGCTGAACTTGCGCCCGCCTTGCGAGACGCTGATCCGGTCAAAAGACAGGCCTGCGGACAGGTTGTTGAACCGTGTGCCGCGATGGTCAAACACGCCGCCCTGCGAGCCCACATAAATCGCCATCGTTCCTGCAGGCGAGCCATTCACCAACTGATCATAGGGGTCGGGCCCGACCCCGTTGCGCCCGATCTTGGGCGGATTGGCATAGCCGATGACGATATCGGCATAGATATCGCCGGGGCCGCCCTGGAACGGGATCTCGGGCAGATAATCGCCAAGGCCCGCCTGCTCCATCGCGCGGGTCAGGTCAGCCCCCGTCACCAACGCGCGCACCAGCCCGCCATCGGCCACAAGTTCGACCACCGTCCTTGGCCGGAAGTTGATCGTGTCGATGGTGGGTTCGGTCACGACCAGCGTTTCGGTGCGATACCGCAGGACCATCCGCCCGCCTTCCTGCACCGCGTTGCGCATCGCGCGGGCCGAAATCGTGGCCCCTGCGACAAATGACGGCGGGATGCCGCCTTCGGCACCCAGACGCGCCTCGACCGACGAGAGCGAGTGCAGGAACGTCACCAACCGGGCGGTGCGCGGTGCGTCGTTGATCAGATAGGGCTCGCGGTGAAACAGCACTACGGCGCCGGTGATCCGCCCCTCCAACGTCACGCCGGCAACAACGTCGAACGGCGTGCTGGAGTAGCCGGGCGCGCGCAGCACATCCAGCGTGGAAAACACGTATCCGGCCAGATCGTCGCCCATGTAGGCGGCTGCCGCGACCGGGCCATCGTCATCGACCATCTCGACGTGGGTCACCCCGTCGAACACGGCGGCCAGCACCTCGGGCGTCAGCCGGTCCAGCAACGGCGGTGCGGTGACATCGTCGGATTGCGCAGCGGCGGCGATTGCAAACGCGAGCCAGCCCAGAATCACCAGCGCGCCCCATCGCAGGGTCCGATGCCAGCGCCACATCGGGGGCGGCGGCAGGGATGACCTGTCAGCAGCCATCGTCGGCCACCACACCATCAGGCATCCGGGTGCGGCACAGCACCGCCTGGTCCAGCCGCGCGCCGGTCAGCGTGGCGCCGGTCAGGTCGGCCTCGTGCAGATCAACGCCGCCCAGATCGGTGCGGGTGATCCGCGCCGCAGACAGATCGGCCCGAAACAGGTCGGACCCACTTAAATCGGTGTCGGTCAGATCTGCACCCACCAGTCGCGCGCCGATCAGATTGGCGCCCGTCAGGTCTGCCCCCGCCAGCCTTGCGCCCGTCAGATCGGCGTAAAACAGGTTGGCCCCGCGCAAATCCACCCCGCCCAGATCGGCCCCGCTCAGGTCGGCGCCGATCAGGATGCCATACATCATGCGGGCCCCGATCAGGTTTGCGCCGCCAAGTTCCGCTGCCCGCAGGTCGGCCCTGGCCAGATTTGCCCCCGACAGATCGCACGCCGCGCAGGTGTTGGAGCCGCGAAAACGGGTCAGATGCGCCGGGTCCCACGCGAGTGCAGGCTGCCCGGCAACCGCAACGACCGCCGCCACCCTCGCGATACGCCGCCACCTTTCCAGACCGCCGATGCCGGGCTTCAGCGCGAAGCGCAGGACGGCGTGATCTGGCAGCAACATTCCGGAACTCTTGTGACTATCCAACGAGGACCGTCGCCTCGTCCGAGTAGACCTCGGAGGTGGTGTCCACCCATTCAAACCGCAGCCGGGTGGTTTTCTGCAGGGTCAGGAAGAACGCGAAATAGGGATTGGCCGAAATCGCGGGTTCCAGTTTGACCGAAAACACCAGAACGTCATCGGCATAACACCCGAACCATTCGGCTATCCGCACCGGGATCGTCAATCCTTGTGCGTTGTGGCGAAACCCGGTTTCCATCGGATGCCCGATGATGGTGCGGACCTCGAATTCATGATCGGCGGCAACCAAGGCGGGCGCTGCCACGCGAATGCGGGGCGCCCAGCCCGGAGGAAACTGGTCGTTCGCCACCGCATCCTCGCAGGCGCCATAGGTCACATCGACCTTGCGGACGCCTTTGAACACGTGTCCCGTGGCCATCTTCACCACGATGACGATGTCCTGAAACGAATCGATCCGCACACGGGTGGAAAAGGTTGCCTTGCTACAGGCGGGGGTGAACCGCACTTGGGCGATCCGTGGGCGCGGGTTTCGGGCCGCATAGACCGACACAGCTTCGGGATAGTCCAGCCCCTGCATCGAACACGGGATCGACACGGTCAACGGCACCGATTTGCCCGAGTCGGAAAAGTCGGGCATGTCGATCTGCACATCGCCGATGGGCAAGGCAGCCGGGTCTGTCAGGCCGAAATCCTTTGCAATGGCCGCCAGCACATCTTCGTCCGACGCCCGCGCGAGGCCCGGCAACCCGACGCCAACCAACGACGCCATGCCCGCACAGATGGCGCGGCGCGAGACGCAGTTTCCGCCCGGTCGGCCCCGATTTCCCATGTCTGACACGCAGTGCCCTCCTGCCGGTTGCGGCAATGCCCGTTGTCCCATGCATTCTGGGCCAATTTCCCGCAAAAGTAAGCCGCAACCCTATTGCTGCGGCGAATAGCGAACGTTCGCATTTGCAATGGAGTAATGTGCGACCGTGCGGGGAAACATGGCAGCAGGCGGCACGGATCACATGGCCAAGGGACTGACGTTAGGCGTGTTTGTCGGCACGGCTGGAATGGCCTTGGGGCAAGCTGCGCCGGACCAGATCACCTATCTTTCCTGCAGCGTTTGCCACGGCGGTGATCCGTCCGGCAGCATACCGGAAATCCGGGGTCTGCCATATGACCGGCTGTTGTCCAGCCTTCGCGGATTCGACGGGGCAAGCGACAGTTCAACCATCATGCACAGGTTCGTGGCGGGGTTGACCCCTGCCGAAATCGACAGCCTGGCACGATATGTCTCCGGTCTGGAGGGCGGCACCCGATGACCGTTTTCAGCAGACGCACCGCGCTTGCGTTGACCGCATCCTTCGTGTCGGGCAGCACCCTCGGCATGCCTGCGCTTGCACAGGGACGTGCCCGCGTTGTCGTCGTCGGCGGTGGGTTCGGCGGGGCGCAGGCTGCGCGCAGTCTGCGCGAGGTGGCGCCGGAAATCGACGTGACGCTTGTGGTCGACACCGACGGCATCACCACCTGCCCGTTTTCGAATCTTGTGATCGCGGCGGAAATTTCCCTGTCGCAGATCACCTTCGGCTACGACCGTCTGGCGGCGGCCGGGGTTACCATCCTGCGCGGCACCGCCACCGAGGTGGACGCCGTGCGCAAGGTCATCACGCTCGCCGATGGCAGCACGGTGATGTTCGACCGCGCAATCGTGTCACCGGGGATCGACCTGAAGTTTTCCGGTATTCCGGGCTATGATGCCGACGCTGCCGAGGAGCGGATGCCGCATGCATGGAAGGCAGGGGCCCAGACCATCCTTTTGCGCGACCAGCTCGCGGCGATGCCCGAGGGCGGAACGTTTCTGATGTCGGTGCCCGACAATCCCTACCGCTGCCCGCCGGGGCCTTATGAGCGCGCCAGCCTTGTGGCGCATGCCCTGACCAAAACCAATCCGCGCGCCAAGATCATCATCCTGGATGGCAAGGACAGTTTTTCCAAGCAGTCGCTGTTCGTGGAGGGCTGGAACCAGCGGTATCCGGGCATGATCACTCATGTGCCCTTTGCGGACAACGGCGGCATCCTGTCGGTCGATCCGGCGCAGCGCGAAATCGTGACCGCATTCGACACCTTCCGCGGCGACGTGGTGAACTTCATCCCCCCGCAACAGGCGGCAGCGGTAGCGGTGCGGTCTGGTCTGACCGGCGATGGGGACTGGTGCCAGATCCATCAGGCGACGTTCGAATCCATCGTCGCGCCCGGGGTGCATGTGCTGGGCGATGCGGCGATTGTGGGCGACATGCCGAAAAGCGGTTTCTCGGCGTCGGTGCAGGGTGCCGTCTGCGCGCATGTGGTGGCGGCGCTGTTGCGCGGTGACCCGGTGCCGGAGGGCGTGTTGCTGAACACGTGCTACAGTTTT
>JAUXPG010000087.1 GCA_030683915.1 Gemmobacter sp. | reverse complement strand
GCGCGAACGCGGTTGCCGGTGTTCGCCGCGGTCGGGGCTATCGTCAAACTCCACCGCCGGGGTTTCGCCCCGCGGGATCGGCATTTTCACCAGCGCTTCAATGGCGGCAAGGTATTTGTCATCCGACGGGGTGGCGATGGTGATCGCCTTGCCCGACCGACCCGCGCGCCCGGTGCGCCCGATGCGGTGGATGTAATCTTCGGCATGGCTGGGCACGTCGAAGTTGAACACATGGCTGACTGCCGGAATGTCCAGCCCGCGGGCGGCCACATCCGAGGCGACCAGCAGGCGCAGGCTGCCTTCGCGGAACCCGTCCAGCGTGCGGGTGCGCTGCGACTGGTCCAGATCGCCGTGGATCGGCGCCGCATCAAAGCCATGGGCCTTGAGCGATTTTGCCACCACGTCCACGTCCATCTTGCGGTTGCAGAAGATGATGGCGTTGGTGCAGGCTTCGCCTTCGCCCTGGATCAGCGCGCGCAGCACGGCGCGTTTTTCGCCGAAGGACCGGTCCCGGCGCGACGGCGCGAACGAGATCAGCCGCTGTTCGATGGTCTCCGAAGCGGTGGCCTGACGCGCGACCTCGACCTTCGCGGGGTTTTTCAGGAAGGTCTTGGTGATGCGTTCGATTTCCGGCGCCATGGTGGCCGAAAAGAACAGCGTCTGCCGGCCTGCGGGCGTCAGGGTGAAGATGCGTTCGATATCGGGGATGAACCCCATGTCGAGCATGCGGTCGGCTTCGTCGACGACCATGATCTGCACGCCGGTCAAAAGCAGCTTGCCGCGTTCGAAATGGTCCAGCAGGCGGCCCGGCGTGGCGATCAGCACATCGACGCCGCGGTCGATCAGCAGATCCTGTTCCTTGAACGACACGCCGCCGATCAGCAACGCCTTGGTGAGCTTCAGATACTTGGTATAGGTATCAAAGTTCTCGGCCACCTGTGCCGCCAGTTCGCGGGTCGGCGCCAGCACAAGGCTGCGCGGCATGCGGGCGCGGGCGCGGCCATTTGCCAGCCGGGTGATCATCGGCAGCGTGAAGCTGGCGGTTTTCCCGGTGCCGGTCTGGGCAATTCCCAGCACGTCGCGGCCCTCCAGCGCATAGGGGATCGCCTGCTCCTGGATCGGTGTGGGCGTCTCGTAGCCCGCATCGGCGATGGCTTGCAGGACTTTGGGGTCGAGGCTCAGATCAGAAAACTTGGTCATGGACGTCCTTGAATTGCGGCATCGGACCGCAAGAGGGAAGGGACGCATGTCTCCGGGCGCCCCGGCGGGATAAGGGCGCAAGGCGATGCCTCGCGCGCCGATGCGATGGCGTTAGCGGAAATGCGGCATGAGGTCAAGAAACCTGCCGCGCAGCGCGCATTTCTGCCAGTTCAGCGCGAATCCGGGCAGAATCGGCCCCGCGTTGTGGGATGGGGCCGGGGGTGCGGGGCGCACCCTCGAATCGCGGTGCCGGGGCGGGTTGCAATGGCGGGCCGCTCCAGATGGCGCGCGCGGCGATGTGCGGGTCCGCGGCGGCCTCGTCGGGGGTGAGCACGGGGGCCACGCAGGCATCCGACCCGGCAAACACCCGGGCCCAATGGTCGCGCGGCTGGCTGGCGAACAGCCCGGCAAGGCGGGCGGTCAGCACGGGCCAGGCGGCGCGGTCAAACTGGCCCGCAACAAAGGCGGCGTCTTGGTCCAGTCCCAGACCGGCCAGCAACAGCCGGTAGAACTTTGGCTCCCGCGCCTGCACCGCGACATGGCCGCCACCCGCACAGGCATAGGTGCGCGACCAATGCGGCCCGTCCAGCAGGCTGGCGCCGCGTTCGGTGACAAAGCCGCCTTGGGCGCGGATGGCCATGACCAGTGCCATCATGTGTGCCGATCCGTCAACGATGGCGGCATCCACCACCGTGCCTTTGCCCGTGGCGCGCGCGTTCAACACCCCGGCAAGGATGCCCACCGCCAGATACATCGCGCCACCCCCAATGTCGCCCACCAGCGTGGGCGGGGTCTGCGGCGGGTCACCGGCCTGTCCCGCATACCAGAGCGCGCCCGAGCGGGCGATGTAGTTCAGATCGTGGCCCGCAACCTGCGCCAGTGGCCCGGTCTGCCCCCATCCGGTCATGCGGCCGTAAACCAGCGCCGGGTTGACCGCATGCGCCTCGGCCGGGCCAAGGCCCAGCCGCTCCATCACGCCGGGGCGGAACCCTTCGATCAGCGCGTCGGATGTGGCGATCAGCTCCAGCGCCACCGCACGGTCGGCCTCGGCCTTGAGGTCAAGCACGATCGACCGCTTGCCCCGGTCCAGCAGGGTGTCGCCCGCCATGCCCGGCACGTCCGACCCGCCGGGGCGATGCACCACGATCACCTCTGCCCCCAGATCGGCGAGCAGCATGCCGCAGAACGGGCCGGGTCCCAGCCCCTCGATCTCGATCACGCGCAGGCCCGACAGCATGTCAGCGCCCCGCCAAAGCGTCGGCCAGCAGCGCGCGCACGGTGTCGGGCGGCACATCGTCGGCGACAAAGGCCTGTCCGATTGCGCGCGCAAGGATGAACCGCAGACGACCGTCCTGCACCTTTTTATCCTGCCCCATCAGATGCAGCAGCGCCCCGGCATCGGGAAGGGGGCCGGGAATATCGGCCAGATCCACCTTCATGCCCATCGCCCGCAGATGCGCCCGCACGCGCGATGGCGTTTCCTGCGACACAAGGCCCAGACGCGCCGATAGTTCGAACGCAAGCGCGCAGCCGATGGCGACGCCTTCCCCATGCAGCAGTCGGTCGCCATAGCCCGTGGCGGATTCGAGTGCGTGGCAAAAGGTGTGGCCAAGGTTCAAAAGGGCGCGTTCGCCTTCCTCCGTCTCGTCGCGTTCGACGATGCCAGCCTTCATTTCCACCGACCGGCGCACCGCATGTTGCCGGGCGGCGGAATCGCCCGCTGCCAGCGCCGGGCCGTTGCGTTCCAGCCAGTCAAAGAAGGTGGCATCGCCCAGAAGGCCGTATTTCACCACCTCGCCATAGCCTGCCAGCAGGTCGCGGACAGGCAGGGTGCCCAGAATTTCAGTATCTGCCAGCACAAGCGACGGCTGGTGAAACGCCCCGACAAGGTTCTTGCCGTGGTGGGTGTTGATGCCGGTCTTGCCGCCTACCGAACTGTCCACCTGCGCAAGCAGGGTGGTCGGCAACTGAACAAAGCGCACGCCCCGGCGCAGGATGGCGGCGGAGAACCCGGCCAGATCGCCGATGACGCCCCCGCCGAAAGCAAGCACCACATCGCGCCGCTCGATCCGTTGGTCGAGAAGGAACTCGGTGGCCGCGCGCAGCCCGTCCCAGCCCTTGGTCGCCTCTCCGGCGGGCAGGACATGGGTGGCATGGGCGATGCCCGCCGCGTCAAGCGCCGCTTGCAGGCGCGGCAGGTGCAGATCGGCCACGCGGCTTTCGGTCAGCACCGCCACGCGTTTGCGGCGCAGCAGCGGCGCGATGTCGTGGCCCGCCCGATCGATCAGCCCCGGCCCGATGCGCACTTCATAGCTGCGCGCCCCCAGCGCCACCGGAACCACGTCGGTCATGTCATTTCCTTTCCAGAACATCGGGCCGGGCCAGCAAAGCCTCGGCCACCCGGTCGGCCATCGATTCGACCGAGAGGCCCGGCTGGCTGTCCACGATCAGATCTGCCTGCGCATAGACCGGCGCGCGGGTTTCCAGCAGTGATCTCAGCGTGCCATATGGGTCGGACGTGCGCAAAAGTGGACGGTTCGACTTGTGCCGCACGCGTTGCCACAGCAGGTCAAGATCGGCACGCAGCCACACCGATATGCCCTGCGCCGAAATGGCATCGCGGTTCGCCTGCGCCAGAAAGGCGCCCCCGCCGGTGGACAGCACGCCCGGCGGCCCCGCCAGAAGCCGCGCGATGATCTGGCTTTCCTTCAGGCGAAAAAACGGCTCGCCATCACGGGCGAAGATTTCGGGAATGGTCATATTGGCGGCCTTCACGATTTCGTCATCCGAATCGCGGAAAGGCACGCCCAAAAGACGCGCCAAATGGGTTCCGACGGCGGTTTTCCCCGCCCCCATCATGCCCACCATCACCACCGTCTTTTTCAGCCGCCACTTCACGAAGGCCACGTCCCGCTCAGTCTTTCGCATCGGCCTTGAATGGCGTGATCTTCTGCAAAAGACCATATATATTCTGCGAACCAACCGCGTCGGCAGCCGGCGCGGCAAGGACAAAAGACAGGGCAAAGGCAGGACAATGCGGGCATTCAAGGCGATCCTCTTACTGGTGGTGTTGGGGTTCGCGGGGTTGGTGGGCTATGCCTATCTGGGCGATCTCACACCCGAACCGGCACCGCAAAGCCGGGTGATTCCCGTGCCCGGCGCGGGCGATGGCAACTGATCGGCGGTTCGCGGCCCTGATGGCCGCGTGGGTCGGGGTGATGCCGGTGATGGCTGCGGCGCAGGGGGCGCCGCTTTCGGCCATCGACTGGTTGTCCGACACCGTGGCGCTGCGCCCTGCGCCCGCCGAAACGCCGGTCGTCCCGCCGGGCGATCTGGACCCGATCACCACCACGCGGCTGTCAGACCGCAACCTTGATGCGGTGGGGCTGTTGCCGGTCGAGGTGACAGGGCTGGCATCTGGGTTCTGGGCCGCGTCCGACACCGAAACACTGGCCGCGCTGATCCGGGCCGAACGGGCCGAGCCGCTTCCGGCGCTGCGCGATCTGTTGCAGACGCTGCTGTTGGCGGAACTGGCCCCGCCGGCCGATGCCGACGGGTCGGGGACGTTCTTGCTCGTGCGGGTCGACAAGTTGCTGGAAATGGGCGCGCTCGAGGCGGCGGCGGCGCTGGTCGATGCCGCGGGGCAGCCCACGCCCGACCTGTTTCGCCGCGCCTTTGACATCGCGCTGCTGCTGGGAACCGAGGACGCCGCCTGTGCCGAACAGCGCGCGGCGCCGGGCATCGCGCCCACCTTCCCGGCGCGCATCTTCTGCCTTGCGCGCGGCGGCGACTGGCAGGCCGCCGAACTGACCTTGCGCACCGCACAGGCGCTGGGGCAGGTCGCGCCCGAGGATCTGGCGATGCTGCAACGCTTCATCGCGCCCGAGCTGTACGAAGATGACGACCCCTTGCCACCGCCCGAGCGGCTTTCGCCGCTGGTGTTGCGTATCCTCGAAGCGATTGGCGAGCCTGTGTCTTCGACCGGATTGCCGCTGGCTTTTGCACACGGTGACCTGACCCCAGCAACCGGCTGGAAAGCGCGGTTGGAGGCGGGCGAGCGGTTGGCGCGTGCGGGTGCCATCGCGCCGGAGCAGTTGTTCGAACTTTATGGTGAACGGATGCCTGCCGCGTCAGGCGGGGTCTGGGCACGGGTCGAGGCGGTGCAGCGGTTTGAAACCGCACTGGCCGCAGGCGACCCCGGCGCGGTGGCCACCAGCCTGCAGCGCGTCTGGACCGCACTGGCCGACCGTGAACTCGAGGTGCCGTTTGCCGAGGTGCACGCCGCCGCGCTGTCGCGTCTGCCGCTGACCGGCGAGGCGGGGGCGCTTGCCTTCCAGATCGCGCTGCTGGGTCCCGACTATGAACCCGCAGCGCAGGCCCGGGTGCCCGAAACGCCCGAAGAGGCGTTTCTGATCGGCATCGCGCGCGGCAGCCTGACGGTGCCGCCCCCGCCCGATGGGCTGGCGCGCGCCATTGCCCCTGCCTTTGCCGCCACCGGCACCGCGCCGCCCCTGTCGCCGCAGGCCGAAGCGTTGCTGTTGGCCGGGCGGTCTGGCGAAGCGGCGCTGATGGCGATCGACAAACTGACCACGGGCGCGACAGGCAATTACCGTGCGGTGACCGAAGGGCTGGTGCTGTTGCGCCGTCTGGGGTTGGAAGGGGTGGCGCGCAAGGCCGCGCTGCAGTTGTTGGTGCTGGAACGACGGGGGTAAAGGGTGGACGGGGTTCCGATGCAGCGGTGGATCGCCACCTTTCTGGAGGCGCAGGCCGCCGGGCAGGATTCGGCGCGCAACACCTTGCTCGCCTATGGGCGGGATCTGAAGGATTTTGCCGATTGGCTGGGCCGACGCGGCCTGCATTTCGCGACCGCCGAACAGGCGGACGTCGAAGCCTATCTGGTGTTCTGCGACGCGCAGGGGCTGGCTGTCGCCACCCGCGCGCGGCGGCTGTCGGCGATCCGGCAGTTGTTCCTGTTCGCGCATGACGAAGGCTGGCGCGCGACTGACCCTGCCTTGCGCCTCAAGGGGCCGGGGCGCGCGCAGCGGTTGCCGAAAACATTGTCGGAACCCGAGGTCGCGGCCTTGATCGACGCCGCGCGCACCAAAGGGCGCACCGAGGCCGACCGCCTGCGCGACACCTGCCTGATGGAGGTGCTTTATGCCACCGGGTTGCGGGTCAGCGAACTGGTCGGCCTGCCGGTGGCGGCGGTGCGCGGTGACCCGGCAATGGTGCTGGTGCGCGGCAAGGGCGACAAGGAACGGCTGGTCCCCCTGTCGCGCCCGGCGCGCGGCGCGATCCGGGCGTGGCTGGGGGTGCGTGACGCGGCCGAGTCCGGGTTGAAGGCGAAAAGCCGGTTCCTGTTTCCGTCGCGCAGCGCCGAGGGGCATCTGACGCGGTTGCGGTTTCATGCGCTGGTCAAGGAACTGGCGCTGGCTGCCGGGCTCGACCCGGCGCGCGTGACCCCGCATACCCTGCGCCATGCCTTTGCCACCCATCTGCTGGCCCACGGCGCCGATCTGCGCGCCATCCAGACCCTGCTGGGCCACGCCGACCTTGCCACCACCGAAATCTACACCCATGTGCTGGAGGATCGGCTTCGCGATCTGGTCATGACCCTTCATCCGCTGGCGCAGGACGACTGAACGACCCCTTCTCCCCTTGCCCCGCGCGCGCCGAACCGGGATAACCGCGCAAGACCCAACACATGAAAGCCCGATGGACCCCTCCGTACTCGACACTGGTTTCTGGTTGACCGCTGGCGCCATTCTCGGACTGCTTGTGCTGTCCGGCTTCTTTTCGGGCTCGGAGACGGCGCTGACCGCAGCAAGCCGCGCCAAACTGAAGGCGCAGGCCGACAAGGGCGAATCCCGCGCCGAAACCGCGCTGCGCCTTACCGATGACAGCGAACGCATGATCGGCGCGATCCTGCTGGGCAACAACGTGGTCAACATCCTGTCGGCCTCGCTCGCCACGGCGCTGCTGACACGCGCCTTCGGGGACAGTGGCGTGGCATTGGCGACGCTGGCCATGACGCTGCTGGTGCTTGTCTTCGGCGAGGTGTTGCCCAAGACCTATGCCATCGCCAACCCCGAAACGGTCGCCCTGCGGGTGGCGCCGGTGATCCGCGTGCTGATCCTGATCTTCGCGCCGGTGGTCACCGTGGTCCGCACACTGGTGCGCGGGCTGCTCTGGACCATCGGTGTGCGAACCGATCCCAACAGCCACATCCTTGCCATCCGCGAGGAGATCATGGGGGCCATCGCGCTTGGCCATTCCGAAGGTGCTGTGGAAAAGGAAGACCGCGACCGCCTGCTTGCCACGCTTGATCTGTCGGACCGCACCGTCGAGGAGGTGATGAAACACCGCTCGGAAGTGGAGATGATCAACGCCGACGACCCG
>JAUXPG010000077.1 GCA_030683915.1 Gemmobacter sp. | reverse complement strand
CGCCGGATCGCCGCGCAAAAGGGTCTGGATCTGAGCGGGATCAAGGGCACCGGCCCCGGCGGTCGCATTGTGCGCGCCGATGTCGAAGGGATGACCGCGGCGGCGCCAGCCGCCGCCACCGCGCCTGCGGCCAGCGCTGCCGCTGCGCCAGCGGCGGCAGCGCCCCCCGCCCCGGCCTCCGCCGCCCCGGCGGCGCCCGCCGCCACCGGCCCCAGCGCTGTGCAGGTGGCCAAGATGTTGGAAGGTCGGGCCTATACCGAGGTCACGCTTGACGGCATGCGGCGCACCATCGCCGCCCGCCTGACCGAGGCCAAGCAGACCATCCCGCATTTCTACTTGCGGCGCGAGGTCCGGCTCGACGCGCTGATGGCCTTCCGCGAAACCCTCAACAAGCAGGTCGCAGCGCGCGGTGTGAAGCTGAGCGTCAATGACTTCATCATCAAGGCCTGCGCGATGGCCTTGCAGCAGGTGCCCGACTGCAATGCGGTCTGGGCAGGCGACCGGATCTTCAAGCTGAAGCCGTCCGATGTTGCGGTGGCGGTGGCGGTTGAAGGCGGGCTGTTCACGCCCGTCCTGAAAGACGCGCACGCCAAGTCGCTGTCGGCACTGTCGGCAGAAATGAAGGATCTGGCGGCGCGGGCGAAAACGAAAAAGCTGGCGCCCCACGAATACATCGGCGGCTCGATGGCAATTTCCAACCTCGGGATGATGGGGATCGAGAATTTCGATGCCGTGATCAACCCGCCGCACGGGTCCATCCTTGCGGTCGGGGCCGGGGTGAAGAAACCCGTCGTTCTGGCCGACGGGTCGCTTGGCGTGGCCACGGTGATGTCGATGACCTTGTCGGTGGACCACCGGGTGATCGACGGCGCCTTGGGCGCGCAGTTCCTGCAAGCGGTCGTCGACAGCCTTGAAAACCCGATGGCGATGCTGGCCTGATCTCTTGGCCCGTGCCCCCGGCCAATGCGCCTGGGGCACGGGCGAGGGCCGCAAAGGCGCCGGAATTTGGCCAAAGTGGTCGCTTAGCACAGGGGCAGTCCGAACTTGGGAGGTTCGATTGCCCCTTTTGCGTCTGGCCCTGCCATTCATCCTGTTGCCCGGCTGCGTCGGCGTCGTGACCACGACAGCCACGCCGCGCCCTGCGATCCAACCTCTGCCTGCCGCCTTTGCTTGCGCGGCCGACCCCGGCCGCAGCGACGAGGAGGCGCGGCTTTTGTCCGAAATCAACCGTGAACGCACGGCTGCCGGGCTTGGGCCGGTGCGCTTCAGCCCGGTTCTGGCACTGGCGGCGCACGGCCACGCCTGCGACACCGCCCGACAATCGCACCTGTCCCACACCGGGTCTGATGGCACCCGACCCGGGCAGCGCGCCTTGCGGGTGGGGTATGATTACCGGATGGTGGCGGAAAACCTCGGGCTCGGGTTCCATTCGGCCCCACAGGCGATGTTTTACTGGATGCGCTCTCCGGGGCACCGCGACAACGTGCTGGCGCCGCAGGTCACCGAAGCGGCGCTGGGTTTGACCGTGGCGGGCAATGGACAGCGGGCATGGGTGCTGATGCTGGGCCGCCAGCGCTAGACCGGCGGAAACCGGCGCGCCAGATCGCAGGCCAACCCGGCATCCGTCGCATCGACCGGGCCCGTTGCCCAAGGTCGGAACCGCAACCGGAACGCCGCCAGCCGCTCTGCCGCTGTCACGCCGGGCGGATAGCCGAAGGCCACCGCCGCCGCGTCAAAGGCCGACGGGTCCGCAAGCGCGGCCTCGGGCCAGACCGAAAGCCGCCCCTGTGCCAGTCGCCGCCAGTCAAAGCGTGGCCCGGGATCGGCTTTGCGCCCCGGCGCCATGTCGGAATGGCCGATTACCCCTTGCGGCGCGATGGCCCAGCGCGCGCAGATCCCGGCCAAAAGGGAGTCCAGCGCCGCCATCTGCGGTTCGGGAAACGGATGGTCGCCCCGGTTGGCCAGTTCAATGCCGATGGAGCGCGAATTCACATCGCCCTGCCCGGCCCATTCGCCCGCCCCCGCATGCCATGCCCGCGCGGCCTCAGGGACCAGCGCCTCGGCCGCGCCGGTTTCCGAAATCAACCAGTGCGCTGAAACCTCGGCAGTTGGGTCGCACAACCGCGCGCGCGCCGCCGCGCAGGACTGCATCGCGGTATAGTGGATCACCACCAGAGATGGTCGCACCCCGCCGCGCCGGTCGCCGTAATTGGGCGACGGCCACGGCACCTATTGCTTGACCAGCCGGAAAGGCCGCGGGTCCCATCCGCAGGCGAACCCGTCGCCGTCGGGGTCCACGCCCATCGGGTCGCGCTCCGGGCCGCCCCGGCGCAGGAATTCTTCCTGCGCCAGATCGGCCGAGCTGAACGGGCTGCAGGCCGATTCGTAGCTGCGCAAGCGCAGGCCCAAGCGGCTGTAAACCTTGGCGCCGGGGGAATGGGTGGTGGACAGCGCAAACTGCACGATGTTCGGCCCCTGTTCGCCCGACCGTTGCGGCAAGGCGGTGGGTTCAACGACGACGTACTGTTCACGCTGGCGGCGCAGGCGTTCCGCATCCGATTGAATCGATTCGCGCGCAGCGACGGCGCTGAATTCCTGTTCGTCGGAAATGCCCGGTCGGCCGCCCTGCCGGGCGATTTCGCCGGTCTGCGATGCCACTCCGGCGATGGTATCGCTGCGCGGGCGGTCTGCGGGGGCCGCCCCGACCGCAGACAACGGCGCAGCAGTGACCGACCCCGACGGCAGGATTGCCCCGGCCATCGGCACCCCGTCCGACGGACGCTCGCGGCTGATCACCGGGCCGGGCAGAATCGGGCTGCCACCGGCCAGTTCGCCATCGCGGCGGCGCATGTAATCGGAATAGCTTTCAAACCCGACACCCTTGGCCGAATCCGGCACCTGGGGTTGACAGGCGGCAAGGGCAAAGGCGGCTGTGGCAGTCAGGGCAAAGCGGAACATTCGGCTCTCTCGGCGGGTTTCAGCCGCGCTTACCACCATTTTTGCGGCTTGGCCACAAAGCCCGCAGCACGCTCCAGCACGTAGGCGTGATTGAGCAACCCCGCCTCGTCCCACGGCCGCCCGATCAGTTGCAACCCAAGCGGCAGCCCCTTGGCATCCAGCCCGACCGGAACCGATATCCCCGGCAGACCGGCCAGGTTGACGGTGACGGTGAACACGTCGTTCAGATACATCTCCACCGGGTCGGCATTGGCCATTTCACCCAACCCGAACGCGCTGGACGGCGTGGCCGGCGTCAGGATCGCGTCGATCCCGGCGGCAAAGACCTGATCGAAATCACGCTTGATCAAGGCGCGCACACGGCGCGCGCGGTTGTAATAGGCGTCGTAGAACCCGGCGGACAGCACATAGGTGCCGACCATCACCCGGCGCTGCACCTCGGGGCCAAAGCCCTCGGCCCGCGTCTTTTCGTAGAGGTCCACGATGCCGTCGCCTTGCGCCAGCGCGGCCCGGTGGCCATAGCGCACGCCGTCATAGCGCGCGAGGTTGCTGGACGCTTCGGCAGGCGCGATGACGTAATAGGCGGGCAGCGCATATTTCGTATGCGGCAGGCTGATGTCCACGACCTCGGCCCCGGCATCGCGCAGCATCTCGGTGCCGCGCGCCCACAGCGCCTCGATCTCGGCCGGCATGCCATCCATGCGGTATTCGCGCGGAATGCCAATCTTCTGGCCGCGGATGTCGCCGGTCAGCGCGGCTTCGAAATCGGGTACCGGAAGATCGGCGCTGGTGCTGTCCTTCGGGTCATGCCCGGCCATCGCGCCCAGCATGATCGCGGCATCGCGCACCGATTTGGTCATCGGCCCGGCCTGATCGAGCGAACTGGCAAAGGCCACAATGCCCCAACGGCTGACCCGGCCATAGGTCGGCTTTATGCCGACGATGCCGGTAAAGGCAGCCGGCTGGCGGATGGACCCGCCGGTATCGGTGCCGGTCGCGGCAAGGCACAGATCGCCCGCCACCGCCGCCGCCGACCCGCCCGACGACCCGCCGGGGGTCAGATGGCGGTCATCCACCTTCCACGGATTGACGGCGTTGCCATAGCAACTGGTTTCGTTGCTCGACCCCATGGCGAATTCGTCCATGTTCAGCTTGCCCAGCATCACCGCACCAGCGTCGAACAGGTTTTGCGTGACGGTCGATTCATACTCCGGGCGGAACCCGCGCAGAATGTTTGATGCGGCCTGTGATGGCACGCCCTTGGTGCAGAACAAATCCTTGATGCCCAAGGGAATGCCGCACATCGCCGGGGCATCGCCTGCCGCCAACCGCGCGTCCGCCGCGCGGGCCTGATCCAGCGCGATATCGGGCGTCTTGTGGACAAAGGCGTTCAGCGGGTCGCCCGCATCCATCGCCGTCAGGCAGGACATGGTCAGGTCGGTGGCCGTCACCTCGCGCTTGCGCAGCGCGTCGCGGGCCTCGGCAATCGTCAGGGCGTTCAAGGTCATTCCACCACCTTCGGCACGGCAAAGAAGCCTTCGCGCGCATCAGGCGCGTTCGACAGAACCTTGTCAGGATAGCCGCCATCGGTCACCACATCGGCGCGCCGCTTGAGCCGCATCGGCGTGACCGAGGTCATCGGGTCCACCCCGGTTACATCCACCTCGTTGAGTTGCTCCATGAAGGTCAGGATGCCGGACAACTGTTCGGCCAGCTTGGGCAACTGGTCTTCGGCCACGCGGATGCGGGCCAGATGCGCAACCTTGCGGGCGGTGGAAATGTCGATGGTGGACATGGGGGCCTCCGTCTGTCGGCCTTTCGTTTAGCGGTGCCCGCGCAGGGGCG
>JAUXPG010000071.1 GCA_030683915.1 Gemmobacter sp. | reverse complement strand
AGGCCCAGCCAGAGGGAATCCTTGCCGCGCTTCGGGCCCTTAGCCGATGACCAGTCCAGCATCGCCACGCGGTCGAACCTCACGGCGCCGCCGCCGCCAATGTCTCGGCCAGCGCCAGATCGGCGGGGGTGTTGATGTTGAAGAAGGGGTCGATCGGCACGGCGGCAAACACCACCTCCACCGCGCCGTGCTGTGCGGCCCACAGGCCCACGCGCCGCTCGCCTGCCGCCAGCGCCGCCCGCAACCCCTCGCGCAGCCGCACCGGCCACAGCGCGCAGACCGGATGCACCCGCACCCCGTCCGCCCCGTCCGCCGAGGCTGCGACGGCCACATCCCCCGCCGCCGCCAGCCGCGCCACCAGATCGCGCGGAATGAAGGGCGTGTCGGCGGCCACCGTCACCACCTGCGCCGACCCCAGCCCCGCCGCCCAGTCCATCGCGGCCAATACCCCCGCCAAGGGCCCCGGCTGCCCCGCCACGCTGTCGGCCAGCACCTGAAGCCCAAACCCCGCCACCCCGTCGCGCCCGCTGATCGCCAGCGCGGCCACCTGCGGCGCCAGACGGCCCATCACATGCGCGATCAGCGGTTGTCCGGCCAGCCTCCGCAGGCCCTTGTCGCCGCCGCCCATCCGGCTGGCACGCCCGCCGTCCAGGATCACCCCCGCAATCATCGCCCGCCCTTTCGCCGCCCTGTCCATCCCCCGCAGCCGCGTCCCATGCTGCGGCGGGCGGGCAGGTGGCGCAACCCCTTCCACACCTTCCGCCGCAGGTCTATACCTGCGCTGGTGGTGGCGGGAGAACGGGATGCTGGGCGTTGTGATGGCATCGGAGCGGGGCCTTGCGGGGGACCTGCTGGCCGAGACGGCGCGCCGCTTGCAGGCCGGGGGCCTTCGGCTGGCGGGGGCGGTGCAGGAAAACACCGGCGACACCGAGATGCTGCTGCGGCTGCTGGCGGCGCCGGGGCTGGTGCGGATCAGCCAGAACCTCGGGCCCGGCGCCCAAGGGTGCCGGCTGGACCCGGACGGACTGGAACGCGCGGTGGCGGGTGTGCAGGCCGCGCTGGAGGGCGCCGATCTGGTGATCATCAACAAGTTCGGCAAACAGGAGGCCGAAGGCCGCGGCTTTCGCCCGCTGATCGCCGAGGCGCTGTCCTTGGGGATTCCCGTGCTGACCACCGTGGCGCCCGACCACGCCGACGCCTTCGCGCGCTTCGCGCAAGACATGTCCGAGCCGGTGCCCGCGCGGCTGGAGGCGATCCTGGACTGGTGCGCTTTGGCGCGGCAATCCTGAGCAAAACCAAAACCCTGCACCGCAGCTTTCGCGCATCGCGTCAAGATCAGGGCTGCACCATCGCGGCGGTCCATTCATCCAGAAACTGCCGCCGCATCATGCGGTCCAGCGGGACCAGCAGGCCGGGGTCCAGCCGGATCGGGCGCAGGTGCGTGGCGCGGGCAAAGGCCGAAGGGTCCACCGGCGGCAAGCCCGCGCTCTGCGCAAACAGCCTTCGGCCTTCGGCAGACAGCAAAAAACGCAGCAGCTCCGCCCCCAATGCGGGCGCCGGGGCATGGACGGGCACCAGCGCGCTTCGCAGCAACATCAGGGTGAAGTCTTCGGGTTCCACCGTCGTCAGGGCGCTGTCGCTTTCCACCGTCGCGTAGCTGCCCAGCACGTTATGCGCCAGCAAAAGCCGCCCCGAGGCGAGATCGGCCAGCATCTCGGAGGTGCAGCAGTATAGCCGGGCGTCAAGCCGGCCCATCACCTCGGCCAGCCGCCAGAAGGCATCGGATTGCCGGGCCTCTTGCGTGGCGAACAGAAACCCGGCACCCGACAGGTTTGGATCATAGGTGCCGATGCGGCCGCGGAAACGGTCGGGATGATCGCGCAGCAGGGTGACCAGATCGCGCCGGGTCCGCGGCACGGGCAGCCCGCCCGCCAGCGCATCGCGGTGCAAAACCAGCACCACGGGTTCCTGCGTCACCGCGAACAGCCGGTCGCGCCAGACGGCCCAAGGCGGCAGCCCCGCCGCCGCCCCCGCGCCCGGCACGGCCAGCGCCAGCCCGTCGTTGGCCAGCTTCATCTGAAGGTCCATCGCCGAGGAGATGACCAGATCGTAAGGTGCCGAGTCTTCGGCAACCGCCTTGAACACCTCGTTGCTGCTGGCGACGGTATAGCGCAGCGCAAGCCCCGGATTGCGCGCCAGAAACCCGTCGATCAGCGGGCGGAACACCTCGGTGTCCGTTGTCGACAGGACTGACACCACCCGCACGCCATTGGCCGGGCCGAAGCGGTGGTCCTCTTCGATTTCAAAGGCATGGGCGGGCGCGAAGGCCGCCGCAACCATCACCCCAAGGGCAGCCAGAGCGTGGCGCATGTGCCGCCTCCTTCCCGGTCGGTCAGATCGAAGGTGCCGCCGGTGGCCGCCGCCACCTCGGCCACGATGGTCAGCCCAAGGCCCGAGCCGACCACGCCGCCCACGCCCGTGCCGCGCTGGAACCGCGCGATCAGCGCGGCGGGGTCGGCGCCTTGCAACCCCGGCCCGCGGTCCTGCACGGCGATGCGGGCCTTGGCGCCCGAGGTGTCGAGCGTGACGGTGATGCGGGTGTCGCCGGGCGAATACTTCACCGCATTGTCGAGCAGGTTGCGCAAGGCCGCCTCGATCAGCACGGTGTCGCCGCGGGTGGCAAAGGGCGTGGGTGCGCGGTCGTCGAGCGCAAGCGCGATGTCGCGCAGATCGGCCGTCGGGCGAAAGCGGTCCATCAGTGCCACGACCAGCGCGCGCAGGTCCACCGGGGCCGCCGCGCGCTGTTCGGCGCGGTAAAGCACGGTGGCATGGTCGAGCAACTGGCCAGCCGACCGCGCGCTTTCATCCACCGCGCGGATCATGCCGCGCAGG
>JAUXPG010000330.1 GCA_030683915.1 Gemmobacter sp. | reverse complement strand
AACAGGCGGCGCGCAGCCCCGGTCTGGCCGCGCTGGCGCCCTATTACGAGGAGGCGCGGCGCTTTGCCCATGTGATGACGCTGCGCAGTCAGGCGGGCGGCGGGCGCGAGGGCGTGATTGTCACCGGGGGCGGGCCGGGGGTGATGGAGGCCGGGAACCGCGGCGCCGCCGAGGCGGGGGGCCGGTCGATCGGGCTGAACATCGTGTTGCCGCACGAGCAGGCGCCGAATCCCTTTGTGACGCCGGAGTTGTGTTTCAACTTCCATTACTTCGCCATCCGCAAGATGCACTTCCTGATGCGGGCCAAGGCGGTCTGCGGGTTTCCGGGCGGGTTCGGCACGCTGGACGAATTGTTCGAATCGCTGACGCTGATCCAGACCGGGCGGATGAAGCCGGTGCCGTTTGTGCTGTTCGGGCGGGCGTTCTGGGAGCGGGTGATCAATTGGCAGGCGCTGGCCGAGGCGGGCACCATTGCGGTGGAGGATCTGGCGCTGTTTCGCTTTGTCGAGACGGCCGAGGAGGCGATGGAGGTGATCGACGGGTGGGTCGTGCCCTGACGGGACGCGGCTTGCCGATGCGGGCGTTATCCGGCATGGATCGGGCCCAGCCCGCCGGCTGACCCCGCGCGCACCCTGCCTGACCGGAGCCCCCTGAATGACCCGATTTTGCCTGACCGTGACCTGCCCCTCGACACGGGGCATCGTGGCAGCGATTGCCGGATATCTGGCCGATCAGGGGTGCAACATCACCGACAGCGCGCAGTTTGACGACCCCGAGACGGGCCGGTTCTTCATGCGGGTGGGATTTGTGTCGGAGCAGGGGACCGACCTTGCGCGCCTGCGGGCGGGATTTGCGGCAACGGCGGGGCGGTTCGGCATGGAGCATGACTTTTTCGACGAAAGCGCCAAGGCGAAGGTCGTGGTGATGGTGTCGCGCTTTGGCCACTGCCTGAATGACCTGCTGTATCGCTGGCGCATCGGGGCGCTGCCCATCGACATCGTGGCGGTGATCTCCAACCACATGGATTACCAGAAGGTTGTGGTGAACCATGACATTCCGTTCCACTGCATCAGGGTGACGGCGCAGAACAAGGCCGAGGCGGAAGCGGCGCAGATGCGGATCGTCGCGGAGACCGGGGCCGACCTGATCGTGCTGGCGCGCTACATGCAAATCCTGTCGGCCGAGATGTGCGCGCGGATGTCGGGGCGCATCATCAACATCCACCACAGTTTCCTGCCGTCATTCAAAGGGGCCAACCCCTACAAGCAGGCGCATGAGCGCGGGGTGAAGCTGATCGGGGCAACGGCGCATTATGTGACCACCGATCTGGACGAAGGCCCGATCATCGAACAGGACATCATCCGCGTCACCCATGCCCAGAGCGCCGAGGATTATGTCAGCCTTGGCCGCGATGTGGAGGCGCAGGTGCTGGCGCGGGCGGTGCATGCCCATGTGCAGCACCGGGCATTTCTGAACGGCGGCAAGACCGTGGTGTTTCCCGCCTCGCCGGGGGCCTATGCGTCGGAGCGGATGGGCTGAACGGTCAGTCCTGATAGCCGCCCGCGCGTCCTGCGGCCAGCGTGTCGCGCGGGCTGAGGCCATAGCGCGCGCGGTAGGTTTCGGCAAAGCGCCCGAAATGGCTGAAGCCCCAGGCCAGTGCGATGCCGGTCACCGTGCCGCGTCCGGCCATCAGGTCGGCATGGGCGCGGTCCAGCCGACGGTCGCGCCACCAGCCAAGCGGCGTGGTGCCGCGCCACTGGCGGAACGCCAGTTGCAGCGCACGCGGGCTGATGCCGGCGGCCTGCGCCACGTCATCAAGCGTGATGGCGCGGGTCAGGTTGGCGTCGATGAAGCCTTCGGCCAGACGCAGGTGGCGCGGGCGCGGTGCGGCGTTCACCCGGCCCAGATGCGCGGCGTGGTCGTGGCGCGCCCCTTCCAGCAGCCCCGACATCAGCGTCGCCTCGACCTGACGGCCCATGAGGCCGCGTCCGGGCAGCGCGCGCCCCGCGTCGGCTTCGCCGACCAGAAACAGCACCAGCCGGCGCAGCGCGGCGCCGGGGCCGGTGGTGAGGTCCAGCGGGCCGTCGAAGGTCAGCGCGCGGTCGGCATGTCCGCCCAGTTGCGCCGACAGATGGTCCATCATCGCCGCGCGGTCGATTTGCAGCAGAATTTGCGGGGTGCCCGATTCCCAGATCATCGTCGTGGGGTGGTGCGGATTCAGCACGGCGGCCTGCCCGGGGCCCGAGGCATAGCAGGCCGGGCCATTCGCGATCATGGCGCCGCCTGCAAGCGGGATCTGCACCAGATAGAACCGTTCCAGCGTGCCGGGGGCGATGAGGGTCTTGGCGCCATAATCGATGTAGTTCAGGCTGATGCGGTCGCCGCGCAGATGGTGGTGGCGGGCGTTGAGCCGCGCGCCGCGCCCCACGGTCTCCAGCCGGTGCGGGCAAAACACCGCCGCCACGCGGTCGCGTGTTTCGTCAAGGTCGCAGGACTGGAACAGCGCGTGGGCCTGCAACGGCAGGCGCGCCCCGGTATGCGGCATGGCTTGGCTCCCCTGGTGCAAGGCTAACACGGGCTGGCCGCTTTTATGCAGGGCCCACGCATATTTTTTCGTTTTGCGGATAGTCGGTGCGCACGGCGGATAGCGGCGGGGGGCTGCCCGCGGAACACTCCTTGAAACTTCAAGCATCAAGGGGGGCGGAATGCGCGGATTGCAGGGCAAGGTGGCCATCGTGCCGGGGGGCGCCACCAAGATCGGGCGCGCGGTGGTGCAGGCGTTCGTGGACGCGGGCGTGCGGGTGATGGTGGCCGATATCGCCGAGCCCGGCGCGTTGCCCGAGGGCGCCGCCTTTACCCGGTGCGACCTGCGGTCGGACGACGATATCGCCGGTCTGGTGGCCGCCACGAGGGACAGATGGGGGCGTATCGACTTTCTGGTGAACGTGGCGTGCAGCTATCTGGACAATGGCGCCGCCTCGACACGCGCGGAATGGCTGGAGGCGCTGGACGTCAACCTGATCGGGTCGGTGATGCTGATGCAGGCGGCGCGCGCGGACCTTGCGGCGACCAAGGGTGCGATCGTCAACTTCGGGTCGATCTCGGCCCGTGTCGCGCAGACCGGGCGCTGGGTTTACCCGGTGTCGAAGGCCGCGATTTTGCAGCTGACGCGCAATCAGGCGATGGATCTGGCGCCCGATGGCATCCGCGTCAACGCGGTGTCGCCCGGCTGGACCTGGAGCAACATCATGGACCAGCTGACGGGCGGGGACCGCGCCAAGACCGATGCGGTGGCGGCGCCCTTTCACCTGCTGGGGCGGGTGGGCGAGCCCGAGGAAGTGGCGCAGACCGTGCTGTTCCTGTGTTCGGACGAGGCGAGCTTCATCACCGGCACCGATATCCGCGTCGATGGCGGCTATACCGCCATGGGCCCGGAGCAGGCGGAGCCGGCCATTCCGAAACTCATGCAATAACAAGGGGGTCATCATGCGGAAATTTACAATCGTGGGCGGCGGGCAATCGGGGCTGATGGTGGCCATCGGGTTGCTCAAGGCGGGCCATCAGGTGCGGGTGGTGCAAAACCGCACCGCCGAGGAGATCGGGGCAGGCAAGGTGCTGTCAAGCCAGTGCATGTTTTCCAACGCGGTCCAGCACGAGCGCGATCTGGGGCTGGATTTCTGGTCCGACACCTGCCCGCCGGTCGAGGGCATCAACTTCATCGTGCCGAACCCGGACGGGTCGGGGACCAAGGTGATCGACTGGGCGGGGCGGCTGGACCGGCCGGCCTATGCCGTGGACCAGCGGGTGAAGATGCCGCGCTGGCTGGCCGAGTTCCAGCGGCTGGGCGGGCAACTGGTGATCAAGGACGCGGGCATTGCCGAGCTGGAAACCTATGCGCGCGAGGATGATCTGGTGATCGTCGCCAGCGGCAAGGGCGAGATCGGCCAGATGTTCGCCCGCGATGCCGCACGGTCGGCCTATGACAAGCCGATGCGCGCGCTGGCGCTGACCTATGTCACCGGCATGACCCCGCGCGAACCGCATTCGGCGGTGGAGTTCAACCTTATTCCCGGCGTGGGGGAGTATTTCGTGTTCCCGTCGCTGACCACCAGCGGCCCTTGCGAGATCATGGTGCTGGAGGGGATCCCGGGTGGCCCGATGGATTGCTGGGGCGATGTGAAGACGCCCGAGGCGCATCTGGCCAAGTCGCTGGACATCCTGCGCACCTTTCTGCCGTGGGAATACGAGCGGTCGAAGGACTGTCAGTTGACCGATGACAACGGCATTCTGGCCGGGCGGTTCGCACCGACCATCCGCCACCCCATCGGCACGCTGCCGTCGGGGCGCAAGGTGCTGGGGCTGGGCGATGCGGTGTGCCTGAACGATCCGATCACCGGGCAGGGGTCGAACAACGCGGCCAAGGCGGCGGCGGTCTATCTGGACGCGATTCTCGCGCATGGCGAGCGGCCCTATGACGCGGCCTTCATGCAGGCGACGTTCGAGCGGTTCTGGGATTACGCGCAATGGGTGGTGCGCTGGACCAACATGCTGTTGCAGCCGCCGCCGCCCTTCGTGCTGGAGATCATGGGCACGGCCTGCGCCGTGCCTGCGCTGGCGCACCGGATGGCGAATGCGTTTGACGACCCGCGCGATTTCTTCCCGTGGTTTGCCGACCCCGAGGCGGCAGGGGCCTATCTGGCCGATCTGCGGCAGGCCGCGTGACATGGGCGTGCCCGTCGATACCGCCACCTTCCGGGCCGCGATGGCCCGGTTTCCCGGCGCGGTGACCATTGTCACCACAGCCGGGGCCGGCGCGCGGCGGGGCATCACCGCCACCGCCGTCTGTTCGGTCAGCGCCGATCCCCCCAGCCTGCTGGTGTGCCTGAACCGGGCCACCGGCACCTGCGCGATGGTGGCGGACACCGGCATGTTCAACGTGTCGCTGCTGGCAGGCGATGGCGGGGCAACCGCGCTGCGCTTTGCCGGGGCGGGGGGTGTCACCGGCGACGACAAGTTCGCCCTTGGGGACTGGCGCACCGATGCGCGCGGTCTGCCCTTGCTGGCCGATGCGGTGGCGAATTTCTGCTGCGAGGTGGCCGAGCAGGTGCAGGCCGGGTCGCATACCGTGTTCATCGGCCATATTGTCGGCATCACGCTGACCGATGCCGCCCCGCTGGTCTATGAACGCGCGCGGTTTCACCGGCTGGCGCCGATCTGATGGCGGCGGGCCCCTTGTGGCGGGGCCCGCGTGCCTGGGGTCAGCGGGCGAACCGCTTGTATTTCACGCGCTTGGGTTCCAGCGCATCCGGGCCAAGGCGGCGGATCTTGTCTTGTTCGTAGGCTTCGAAGTTGCCTTCGAACCATTCGACATGGGCATCGCCTTCGAACGCAAGGATATGCGTGCAAAGCCGGTCAAGGAAGAAGCGGTCGTGGCTGATGATGATGGCGCAACCGGCGAAGTCTTCGATGGCGGCTTCGAGCGCCTGAAGCGTTTCCACGTCCAGATCGTTGGTCGGTTCGTCAAGCAGCAGAACGTTGCCGCCTGATTTCAACAGCTTGGCCATGTGGACGCGGTTGCGTTCACCGCCCGAGAGCAGGCCCACCTTCTTCTGCTGGTCGGTGCCCTTGAAGTTGAACGCCCCGGTGTAGACGCGGCTGTTCATCTGCATGTCGCCCAGATGGATCACCTCGGCCCCGCCCGAGATTTCCTCCCAGACGTTCTTGTTGGGGTCAAGCGCGTCGCGCGACTGGTCGACATAGGCCAGCTTGACGGTATTGCCCAGTGTGATGGTCCCGGCATCGGGCTGCTCTGACCCGGTGATCATGCGGAACAGCGTGGATTTGCCTGCGCCGTTCGGCCCGATGACACCGACGATGGCGCCCGGCGGCACGGTGAACGACAGGTTCTCGATCAGAAGCTTGTCGCCCATGTGCTTGGTCAGGCCTTCGACCTCGATCACCTTGGACCCGAGGCGTTCGCCGTTGGGGATGATGATCTGGGCGTGGCTGGCGCGTTCCAGCACGGTCTGTCCGGCCATCTCGTTGTAACGTGCGATGCGGGCCTTGCCCTTGGACTGGCGGGCCTTGGCGCCGGACCGGATCCACTCCAGTTCCTTTTCCAGCGCCTTTTGCTTGGACTTGTCTTCGCGCGCTTCCTGCTGCATCCGCTTGGCCTTCTGGTCGAGCCACGCGGAATAGTTGCCTTCGTAGGGAATGCCGCGGCCACGGTCGAGTTCCAGAATCCAGCCGGTGATGTCATCCAGGAAGTAACGGTCGTGGGTGACGATCAGGATGGTGCCCTTGTAGTTGATCAGGTGCTTTTGCAGCCAGGCAATGGATTCGGCATCCAGGTGGTTGGTCGGTTCGTCCAGCAGCAGCATGTCGGGCTTTTCCAGCAGCAACCGGCACAGCGCCACGCGGCGGCGTTCGCCCCCCGACAGGGTTTCCACATCGGCGTCATCCGGCGGGCAGCGCAGCGCGTCCATGGCGACGCCCACGGTGGCCTCGAGTTCCCACAGGTTGCCGGCGTCGATCTGGTCTTGGAGCTGGGCCATCTCGTCGGCCGACTCGTCGGAATAGTTCATCGCCAGTTCGTTGTAGCGGTCGAGAATGGCCTGTTCGCGCGCCACGCCCAGCATGACGTTGCCCTTGACGTCGAGGTTCGGGTCAAGCTGGGGTTCCTGCGCCAGATAGCCGACCTTGGCGCCCTTGGCGGCCCAAGCCTCGCCTTTGAAATCCTTGTCCATGCCGGCCATGATGCGCAGCAACGTCGACTTGCCGGACCCGTTGACGCCGACGACCCCGATCTTGACACCCGGCAGAAAGTTCAGGTGGATGTTTTCAAAGCATTTCTTGCCGCCGGGATAGGTTTTGGAAACACCTTCCATGTGATAGACATACTGATAGGACGCCATGACGGATGCTCCGGGGTCAAAGGGGTTGCGCCGTTCCTACAGGCGATGGGGGCGCGGTTCAAGCGGGGCGGTGGTGACAGGCGCGTGCGTGCCGCCTATGGTGGCGCCATGTCATTCACGTTGCGCCAGTTGAGGTTCTTTGTCGCCGCTGCCGAGCAGGGCAGCGTGTCGGGCGCGGCGCGCGTGCTGTCGATCAGCCAATCGAGCGTGACCGAGGCGGTGCGCGGGCTGGAGGATGATCTGGGCGTCACGCTGTTTGACCGGCAGGCGCGGGGGTTGCAGATCACCCACAAGGGCAGCGCGTTCCTGCGCCATGCGCGCCAGATCCTGGCCGACGTATCGCGCGCGCGCGAGGCCTTTCACGGCGATGCGGAGCCTGCGGGGGGGCGGCTGTCGCTCGGGGTGACGTCGCTGGTGGCGGGGTATGTGCTGTCGGACATTCTGGCGCGGTTCCGTCGCGCGTGGCCGCAGGTTGAGCTGAACGTGATCGAGGACAGCGGCGACTACCTCCAGCATCTGCTGATCGGGGGGGAGTTGGATGTCGCGGTGCTGCTGACCAGTTCGGTGCGCGACCGGCTGGCCTTGCAGGTCGAGACGCTGCTGGTGTCGCCGTTCCGGCTGTGGCTGCCGCTGGGGCACCCGTTGGCGCAGCAGGAGGCCATCGCACGCGATGAACTGGCGGGGTATCCGCTGATCCAGCTGATGGTGGACGAGGTTGAGGAGGCGACGCGCGCGCTGATGGGCACCATCCGCCCGCCACCGCGCGTGACGTTCCGCACCCGCAGCGTCGAGGCGGTGCGGTCGCTGGTGGCGACAGGGGCGGGGTTGGCGCTGTTGCCCGACCTCGTTTACCGCCCGTGGTCGCTGGAAGGCGACCGGATCGAAATCCGCGATGTGTCGGGCGATCTGCCGACGGTGCATGTGGGGTTGGCATGGCGGCGCGGGGCACCGTTGCAGGCGGCGGCGCTGCATTTCGTGCGGTCGGCCCGCGGGGCGATTCCCGACCGCTGATCCGGGCGCCGGACGGGGGCGCGGAGTTGCAAAACTCCGGTTCGATTTCGTGGAAGGAAAACGCGTTTGGAGTCGGGCGGACCCATCTGTTTTTCCGATGGGCGCCTTCTGTCTTTTGAAATTGCGAAACAGCCGGGCGCGCCGCATCCTGCGCCCCGGAGCACCTGCGACAACAGCAGGGCCAGTCAGGGAGCACTGCCATGAACACCATGAAGCTGATGGGAACGACCGCGCTGGCACTGATGCTGGCGCTCGGGCCAGCGGCGGCGCAGATCGCCGCGCTGGGCCAGCCGGAAGGGCAGGTCAACATCGTCGCCTGGGCCGGTTATATCGAGCGGGGCGAGACGGTGAAGGACTTCGACTGGGTGACGAAGTTCGAGCAGGCCTCGGGGTGCAAGGTCAACGTCAAGACTGCCAACACCAGTGACGAGATGGTGGCCCTGATGAACGAGGGCGGGTTCGACCTTGTGACAGCCTCGGGCGATGCCAGCCTGCGGCTGATCGCGGGCAAGCGGGTTCAGCCGGTCAACCTGTCGCTGATCCCAAGTTGGTCCACGGTGGACGAGCGGTTGAAGAACGCGCCTTGGTACGTGGTGGACGGCGTGCATTACGGCGTGCCCTACATGTGGGGTCCGAACGTGCTGATGTACAACACCAACGTGTTCAAGGAACCGCCGACCAGCTGGAACGTGGTGTTCGAGGAGATGACCCTGCCGGACGGCAAGTCGAACAAGGGCCGGGTGCAGGCCTATGATGGCCCGATCCATATTGCCGACGCTGCGCAGTACCTGATGTTCCACAAGCCGGAACTGGGCATCACCTCGCCCTATGAATTGAACGAGACCCAGTACAAGGCCGCGCTGGACCTGTTGCGCGTGCAGCGCCAGTTGGTGAGCCGCTATTGGCACGATGCCTTCATCCAGATGGACGACTTCAAGAACGAAGGCGTGGTGGCCAGCGGCACCTGGCCGTTCCAGGTGAACCTGCTGCAGGGCGATGGCCAGCCGGTGGCTTCGGTCATCCCGCAAGAGGGGGCTACGGGCTGGGCCGATACCAGCATGATGCATGTCGATGCCGCGAACCCGACCTGCGCCTATCTGTGGATGGAACATTCGCTGGCCTCGAACCTGCAGTCGGACCTTTCGGTGTGGTTTGGCGCCAACCCGGCGGTGCCTGCCGCCTGCACCGACGGGCGCGGGATGCAGACTGCCGAGGGGTGCACCAAGAACGGTCTGGACGATTTCGAGAAGATCCGGTTCTGGACCACCCCGGTGACGAAATGCGCCAGCCAGGGCGAATGCGTGCCGTATTACCGTTGGGTGAGCGACTACATCGGCGTGATCGGCGGGCGCTGAGGCGCGCCCCTGCTGTCCCCGCCCTCCGCCCCCTGTGGGCGGGGGGCTTGTCCGGCCTGTGGCCGGACCTGACCGAATGACCGGAACCCCGCCATGACCTCTGCTGTCGAGTTTCTGAACGTCTCGCGCCATTTCGGCGCGGTTGCGGCTGTGGACGGGGTGGATTTGACCATTGCCGAGGGGTCGTTCTTTGCGATGCTGGGGCCGTCAGGCAGCGGCAAGACCACCTGTCTTCGGCTGATTTCGGGGTTCGAAAAACCATCGGGCGGCGAGATCCGCATCTTTGGGGCCGAGGTGGGCCGGGTGCCGCCGCATCTGCGCAATGTGAACACGGTCTTTCAGGACTATGCGCTGTTTCCGCACATGAGCGTGCTGGACAACGTGGCCTATGGCCTGATGGTCAAGGGCGTGGGCCGCCGCGAGCGCCTGCGCCGGGCCGAGGAGATGTTGGCGCTGGTCAAGCTTGAAGGCTACGGCGCCCGCAAGCCCGCGCAACTGTCGGGCGGACAGCGCCAGCGCGTGGCGTTGGCGCGGGCGCTGGTGAACGAACCGCGCGTGCTTTTGCTGGACGAACCGCTGGGCGCGCTGGATCTCAAGCTGCGCGAGGCGATGCAGGACGAGTTGAAGGCGCTGCAGCAGCGGCTGGGCATCACCTTTGTCTTTGTCACCCATGACCAGCACGAGGCGCTGAGCATGGCCGACACCGTGGCGGTGTTCAATCAGGGCAAGATCGCGCAGGTGGGCCGCCCGACCGACGTCTACGCCCGTCCGCGCACCCGGTTCGTCGCCGATTTCGTCGGGTCGTCAAACGTGCTCGAGCCGGCAATGACCAAGGCGCTGGGCGGGCCCGAGGCCTGGGCCAGCTTGCGCCCCGAGGCGGTGCGGCTGGTGCCGTGGAACAAGTCGGACCTGCGCGGCAGCGTGACCGCGCTGCGCTATCTGGGGTCAGCGATGCGGGTGACGGTGATCCTGCCGTTTGGCACGCTGTCGGTGCTGGTTCCGGCGGGCATGCCGATGCCACAGATGGGCGACAGCGTGGGGCTGATCCTTGCCAGCAATGGCCTGCATGTGATGGAGGAGGCATGACCGCCTTTCTGCCCGTCCGTGGCCCCGGCGACCGGCTGACCCGGCTGTTCTGGCAGCGCCCGGCGCTGTTGCTGGGGCTGATGCTGGCGCCGCCGCTGCTGTGGCTGGGGCTGGTCTATCTGGGGTCGCTGGCGGCGCTTCTCGTGCAGAGCTTTTACGCCATCGACGAATTTTCCGGGCTGGTGGTGCCCGAGTTCACGCTGAAAACCTATGCCGAACTGTTCCGGGCGCAGAACCTCGACATCCTGATGCGGACGCTGCTGATGTCGGCCAGCGTCACGCTGGGCTGCGCGGTGCTGGCCTTTCCCATTGCGTGGTATGCCGCACGCCACGCGCGGGGGGCGTGGAAGGCCGCGTTCTATCTGGGCGTCATGCTGCCCTTGTGGTCGTCCTATCTGGTCAAGGTCTATGCGTGGAAGCTGATCCTGGCCAAGGAAGGCATCATCGGCTGGGCGGCCGGCGCCACCGGCACCACACCCATCCTTGAGGCGGTGCTGGCGGTGCCGGGGATCGGGGGCAATTCGCTGTCCACAAGTTACATTGGCACCTGGATGGTGTTTGTCTATGTCTGGTTGCCCTACATGATCTTGCCGATGCAGGCCGCGCTGGAGCGGGTCCCCGCATCGATGCTCGAGGCAAGCGCCGATCTGGGCGCGACGCGCGGGCAAACCTTTCGCAACGTGGTGTTGCCGCTGGCGATGCCGGGGGTGATTGCGGGCAGCATCTTTACCTTTTCGCTGACGATGGGCGATTACATCATCCCGCAAATCATCGGCACCTCGGCGCGGTTCATCGGGCAGGCCGTGTATCAGTTGCAGGGCACAGCCGGAAACCTGCCGCTGGCAGCCGCCTTTGCGGTGGTGCCCATTCTGGTGATGCTGGTCTATCTGGCGCTGGCGCGGCGGGCGGGGGCATTCGATGCGCTTTGACCGGCCTTCGTTCGGGTTGAAACTCGCCGCCATCGGGGGGCTGGCGTTCTTGCACCTGCCGATCCTGCTGATCTTTCTTTATGCCTTCACGACCGAGGAACGCACCTATGCGTTCCCGCCGCCCGGCCTGACCACGCAGTGGTTTGCCGTCGCGTGGAACCGGGCCGACATCTGGCCGCCCCTGTATCTGTCGCTGCGCGTGGCGGCGATATCGACGGCGCTGGCGATGGTGCTGGGCACGCTGGTGGCGGGGGCGATGGCGCAGGCGCGGTTCTTCGGGCGCGAGCAAATCAGCCTGCTGATCATCCTGCCCATTGCCCTGCCGGGGGTGATCACCGGGATGAGCCTGCGGTCCGCGTTCGCGATCATGGAGATACCGTTTTCCACCTGGACCATCGTGCTGGGCCACGCGACCTTTTGTATTGTCATCGTCTATAACAACGCGGTGGCGCGGTTGCGTCGCCTGTCGGGCGCCATCACCGAGGCAAGCGCCGATCTGGGGGCCAATGCCTTCCAGACCTTTCGGCATGTGCTGTTGCCCAACCTTGGGTCGGCGCTGCTGGCGGGCGGGATGCTGGCCTTTGCGCTGTCGTTTGACGAGGTGATCGTGACCACCTTCACCGCAGGCCAGCAAAGCACCCTGCCGATCTGGATGCTGAACGAACTGGTCCGCCCGCGCCAGCGCCCGGTGACGAACGTGGTGGCGATGGTCGTGTTCGTGGTGACCTTTGTGCCGATCCTTCTGGCCTACTACCTGACCCGCGGCGGTGCCGACACCGCCGGCGGGGGCAAATGACAACGGGGAGAGTGAACATGAGCGCGATGGATCTGGACCTGCTGATCGGCAACGGGTTCGAGCGGGGGCAGGAAGCGTCGGAGCAGGTGCTGAACCCGCGCACCGGCGGGTTGATCTTGGAGGTGCCCGAGGCCAGCGGCGCGCAGGTGGACCGGGCGGTGGCCGCGGCGCGGGCGGCGTTTGAGCGCTGGTCGCGCACCACGCCGGGCGAGCGGTCGGGCGCGCTGCTGCGCATCGCCGACCGGATCGAGCGGGACGCAGCCGAATTTGCCCGGCTCGAGGCGCTGAATTGCGGCAAGCCCTATAACGCGGCGCTGAACGACGAAATTCCTGCAGTCGTGGACTGTTTTCGCTTTTTCGCCGGGGCGGTGCGGACGCAAAGCGGGCAGGTCGCGGGGGAGTATCTGGCCGGGCACACGAGCATGATCCGGCGCGATGCCATCGGGGTGGTCGCCAGCATCGCGCCGTGGAACTATCCGCTGATGATGATGGCGTGGAAGCTTGCGCCCGCCATTGCGGGGGGCAACACGGTTGTGTTCAAGCCCAGCGAGCAGACGCCGTTCACGGCGCTGAAACTCGCGCGGATACTGGCCGAGGAACTGCCCGAAGGTGTGGTGAGCGTGATCACCGGGCGCGGGCATACCGTGGGCAACGCGCTGATCCACCATCCGGGCGTGGACATGATCAGCCTGACCGGCGACGTGGCGACCGGCAAGAAGATGCTGGATGCCGCCGCGCGGACCGTGAAGCGCACGCATCTGGAACTGGGCGGCAAGGCGCCCGTGGTGGTGTTTGACGATGCCGACATCGGCGCCGTGGTCGAAGGCCTGCGCGCCTTTGGCTACTACAACGCAGGGCAGGATTGCACGGCCGCCTGCCGCATCTATGCCGGGAAGAAGGTTTATGATCGGCTGGTTGCCGACCTGACGGCGGCGGTGTCGACCATCCAGCTTGGGCTGGAGGACGACAGTGCCAACGAGATCGGCCCGCTGATTTCGCTGCGCCAGCGCGACAGGGTGGCAAGCTTCGTCAACCGTGCCCGCGAGCTGCCGCACATCGAGGTGACGACGGGCGGCGAGGTGATGGGGCAGGGGTTCTATTACCGCCCCACCGTCGTCGCCGGTGCCCGGCAAGAGGACGAGATCGTGCGGCGCGAGGTGTTCGGGCCGGTGGTGTCGGTCACGCCATTCTCGGACGTGGATCAGGCGGTGGCCTGGGCCAATGACAGCGACTATGGCCTCGCCTCCAGCGTCTGGACCCGCGACGTGGGCCGCGCGATGGAAACTTCGGCCCGGCTGCGGTATGGATGCACCTGGGTGAACACCCACTTCATGCTGGTCAACGAGATGCCGCATGGCGGGCTGAAACAGTCGGGCTATGGCAAGGACCTGTCGGCCTATGCGCTGGAAGATTATACCGTGGTGCGGCACGTGATGATCAAGCATTGACCGGGCGCAGGGCGGCGGGGGTTGAACTTCGGCCCCCGTGCGCGTATCTGGGCGCATTCCGCATGCGAGGCAACGGCGATG
>JAUXPG010000212.1 GCA_030683915.1 Gemmobacter sp. | reverse complement strand
ATCGGGCTCGTGCACGGCCAGATCGGCCAGAACCTTGCGGTCCACCGAGATTTCGGCCTTGGCGAGCAGGTTGATGAAGCGCGAATAGGTCAGTTCGGCATCCACCATCCGCACCGCGGCGTTGATCCGCTGGATCCAGAGCGAGCGGAACTGCCGCTTGCGGGCCTTGCGGTCACGGGTGGCATACTGGTTGGCCTTGTCGACGGCCTGGGTCGCGGTGCGGAAGTTGCGCGAACGGGCGGCATAATAGCCCTTTGCGGCCTTCAGAACCTTCTTGTGCGCGGCGCGGGTAACGACGCCGGATTTGACGCGGGACATATGTGGTTCTCCTTACCGGTCGTAGGGCATGTACTTCTTGACGATCTTCGCATCCGAGTCGGACAGGATCATGGTTCCCGTCGTGTCGCGGACGAATTTCGTCGTACGTTTGATCATGCCATGCCGCTTGCCGGCCGGGCCCGCCTTGACCTTGCCGGTCGCGGTAAAGGAAAACCGCTTTTTGGCAGCGGATTTCGTCTTCATCTTGGGCATTTCCATCTCCTTGGTCGAGTGGTTCGCGCGCGACTCGGCATGCCACACTGGCCGGCCGCGCTGACTGAGGCGCCCGTGTACGGTGGCCCCGGCGGAATGGCAAGTCCAAAAGCCTAGCTGAACAGCCGCCCGAGCACGCGGAAGAACACCTCGGGCACCTCATCCACCCGGTAGCCGCCGGGTTTGGTCTGGGTCGCCGCCACGATCAGGCCGATGGCGATCATCACCATGATCGCCCCGGCGCGCGGGGCGCGGCTTTCGGTCCAGGCATTCAGCAGGGCGGGCAGGGACAATGCCCCCACCACCAGCCCGATCACCAACATCAGATCACTGTTCATGCACGCGATCCCGGCCAGCGCCGGACGCAGTGCCGGCGCGCCAGATTATTCAGGATCGGCGCGGAAGATCAACCGTTCGTCGCACGGTGCCACCCGCAGGATGTTGGTCGTGCCCTGCACGTTGAACGGAACCCCGGCCGTGACCACGATGAAATCGGTGGTGTCTGCAAATCCGTCGGCCCGTGCGGCCTTGGCAGCCGAGATCACGGCGCCCTTGAAGCGGTCCTGCGGCGGGACCAGCACACAATGCGCGCCCCATGTCAGGCACAGTTTGCGTGCCGTGTCGACCAGCGGGGTCAGTGCAAGGATCGGCACGCGGGGCCGTTCGCGCGCCACCAGCGACGCGGTGGTGCCCGACTGGCTGAAACAGCAGATCGCCTTGATGTCCGTGGTCTCCGCGATTTCGCGGGCGGCGGATACGATGCCGTCGGCCACGGTGCGGCGCGCGATCTTGCGGCTGGCCTCGATCACCTCGCGGTAGATCGGGTCGCTTTCAACCTCGATTGCGACGGCGTCCATGGTGGCGACCGCCTGCACCGGGTATTGCCCGGCGGCGGATTCCGCCGACAGCATCACCGCATCGGCGCCTTCGTAAATGGCGGTTGCAACGTCCGAAACCTCGGCCCGCGTCGGCATCGGGCTTTCGATCATCGATTCAAGCATCTGGGTGGCCACGATCACCGGCTTGGCCGCCGCGCGTGCCGCACGGACCAGACGTTTCTGGATCGGCGGCACCGCCTGCACCGGGCATTCCACGCCCAGATCGCCGCGTGCCACCATGATGCCGTCGGAAACCGCGAGGATGGCATCGAATGCCTTGACCGCCGCCGGCTTTTCGATCTTGGACAGGATCGAGGCCCGCCCGCGCGCCAGTTCCCGCGCTTCGGTTACGTCCTCGGGGCGCTGCACGAAGGACAGGGCCAGCCAATCCACCCCCAGTTCGCAGGCGAATTCCAGATCGCGCCGGTCCTTTTCGGACAGGGCGGCCAGCGGCAGGACCACGTCGGGCACGTTCACGCCCTTGCGGTTGGAAATGGTGCCTCCGACGGACACCACGCAATCGGCGAAATCGGCGCCGCAGGCGGTGACACGCAGCCGGATTTTCCCGTCATTGACCAGCAGGCTGCTGCCCGGTTCCAGCGCCGCGAAAATCTCGGGGTGCGGCAGTTGCACGCGGCTGGCATCGCCCGGCGCATCCGACAGGTCCAGCCGGAAGGGCTTGCCTTCGGCCAGATCGACCGCGCCATCGGCGAACACGCCCACCCGCAGCTTGGGGCCCTGAAGATCGGCCAGAATGGCGATGGGACGGCCGATTTCGGCCTCGATCTCGCGGATGATGGTGTGGCGCGCAGCGATGTCGGCGTGGGTGCCGTGGCTCATGTTCAGGCGGAACACATCGGCGCCCGCTTCCCAAAGCGCGCGGATGGTGGCCTTGTCGGACGAAGCGGGACCCAGAGTCGCCACGATCTTGATCTTGCGGTGCCGTCTCATGGCGGTTTTCCCTTCCGTTAGCGCAAACGCGCCCCGCTTATGCCTTGCGAATTCCGCTGCGGCAACTGGAACCCGCACGCGGCGCGCTGTAAAGCGGTTTTGCCGCATCGGGGCCGAACGCACCATGACAGAGTTGCCTTATCAGATTATTGGCGAAAACCGGCCGGGGCGTTGGCTGGTGACGTGTGACCATGCCAGCAACCGGGTGCCCGATTGGGTGGCGGGCGGCGATCTGGGCATCGCGCCCGAGGATATGGCCCGCCACATCGCCTATGACATCGGTGCGGCGGGGCTGGCGGCGGCGCTGGCGGGGGAACTGGACTGCCCCTGCCTGTTGTCGGATTTCTCGCGCCTCGTGATCGATCCGAACCGGGGCGAAGGCGACCCGACGCTGGTGATGAAGCTCTATGACGGCACGATCATCCCCGCCAACCGCCACGCGGGCGCCGCCGAGACCGATCGTCGGCTGGAGGCGCTTTACCGGCCCTATCACGCCGCCTATGCCCGGTTGGCGGCGCGCCGCCCCGACACCGTCATCGTGGCGATCCATTCCTTTACCCCCTGCCTGAAAGGGCGCGCGCCGCGCCCGTGGCATGTGGGCGTGCTGTATTCGCATCTGGATGACCGGCTGTCGCGGGCGGTGTTGCGTCTGCTGGCGGGCGAGGCCGACATCTGCACCGGCGACAACGAACCCTATTCCGGCCATCTGCCCGGCGACGCGATCGACCGCCACGCTTTGCAGCATGGGCGGCACAACACGCTGATCGAGGTCCGCAATGACCTGATCGCGACACCGGCGGCGCAGGCGGCCTGGGCGGCCCGACTGGCGCCGATTGTCGCGGCGGCCACAGCTGCGGTGTGACGGGTTGGCGAATCGCCACAGGCCGTCTGGCGGGCGTGGTGCAGCCCCCGGTTGAACCCGGTTTCCAGTTTGGCAACGCCCGCGACAGTCGGGGCGGGGTTGGCGGCAAATATCGGAACAATGCTGCGGCGCGTATCGGAACGTTTTGACTTTTCTATGTATTGTTGTGACTTTCGCCGCTGAGTGGGCTGGCATTTGGCTGGCTGTCATCGAGTGCGTGGGGGTTTTTCATGGAATTGATTTTCTTGCTGCCGTTGCTGCTGCTGGGCGGCTTGTTCGCGGCACTGGGTGACGGCGGGTCGGGCGGCGGCGCTGCGCGCGAGGATGATGCGCCCGTCACCGAACGCGGAAGTGCCGAAAGCGATACGCTCGCAGGTGGGGCGGGCAATGACACCCTGCGCGGCGAAGGCGGCGGCGATCTGCTGTCGGGGCTGGATGGCGATGACCGGCTGTTCGGCGGCTCGGGCAACGACACGGCCCGCGGCGGTGCCGGCAACGACATGGTGGCCGGCGACGATGGCGACGATGCGCTGTATGGCGATGCGGGCAATGACACGCTGGCAGGCGGTATGGGCGATGACACGCTGAGGGGCGGCGCAGGCGCTGACCGCATGCTGGGCAGCGCGGGCAATGATTCGATGCTGGGCGAAGACGGCAACGACGACATGCATGGTGGTGACGGGCTGGATACGCTGCTGGGCGGGCGGGGCGACGACATCCTGCGCGGTCAGGGCGGCAATGACAGCCTGTCGGGCGGCGACGGCGTTGACACCCTGGAAGGCGGTGAGGGCGACGATACGCTGGATGGCGGCGATCTGGCCGATCTGCTGTATGGCGGGGTCGGGGCTGACCGGCTGCTGGGCGGGGCGGGCAATGACACCCTGAACGGCGACGGCGACAATGACACCCTGTTGGGCGGCGATGGCGACGATGTTCTGTCGGGCGGGGTCGGGCAGGATTCGCTGGACGGGGGGGCCGGGAATGACGCGCTGTTCGGCGGGCTGGACAGCGACACCCTGCTGGGCGGTCTGGGCAACGACACGCTGAGCGGCAACGGGCAGGCCGATCTCCTGGATGGCGGCGAAGGCGACGACGTGCTGAACGGCGACGAAGGCAACGACACGTTGCTGGGCGGGGCCGGGAACGACACGTTGACGGGCGGTGATGGCACCGATGTGCTGGTCGGCGGCTCGGGCGATGACCGTCTGGTGGGGGCTGGCACCGATACCCTGACGGGTGGGGCGGGGGCCGACCGCTTTGCCTTTGACAGCCTTTCAACCAGCCCCGCCGGGGCAATGACCGTGGCCGATTTTGACCCCGCGACCGACCTGCTGGAAGTGATGCTGCCGCAGGCCGCCCCGGCGCCGGTGGTGACCGTGCGTGCCGAAGGCACCGGGTCGATGGTGGTCGTGAATGGCGCGGACACGATGCTGCTGGTCGGGGTGTTGCCTGCAGCGGTCGATACCGGGGCCATCCGCATCGTGCGGGTCTGACGGGGCGCGGCCCCTTTTCCCTGCGCGGCGCTGCGCCTATCCTTTGATCGGCGCGGGCCGCAGAGGCCCGCCAGCGTCAGGGGAGAGAAAGACGATGGACGATGCGACCCGCACCGAGATCGAGGCGGCGGCCTTTCGCCGCCTGCTGCATCACCTGATGGACAAGCGCCCCGAGGTGCAGAACATCGACCTGATGAACATGGCCGGGTTCTGCCGCAACTGTCTGGCGCGCTGGTATCAGGAAGAAGCGAACGCGCGCGGCATCGCGCTGGACAAGGAGGGCGGGCGCGTGGCGATCTATGGCATGCCCTATGACGACTGGAAGGCCAGCCACCAGACCGAGGCCGACGCCGAGAAACAGGCGGCCTTTGCCGTCGCGTTCCGGGAAAACGTGGGCAAGGACGGCTGACCCGTCATCCGGGCGTCGCCACCGCGAATTGCAGCGGCGCCACGCCCCTTACCGTCAGCGCGCGGTGATGGGGTCGCCAGTCAGGTGATGCAGGCACAGGGCAGGGGCCGCGCACCGCCTCGCTGCCCACAGGTCGGCCGGCACGGGCAGATGCAGCGCCCCGGCCTGCAAACGCCGCGCGATCAGAAGGCCGCGCCGGCATCCTTGGCGCCGGCCCGCGCCGTGGGCAGTCGGCCTTCCGCCAGCCCGGTCCGGTCCTGAAACCACGACCGGGACGGCCAGCCCATCACTGGGCTGCCTTGCGCATTTCGTCGATATAAATCTCGCGCAGCCGCGCGGACACCGGGCCGGGCGTGCCCGAACCCACCCGGGCCCCATCGACTTCGATCACCGGCATGACAAAGGCGGTGGCCGAGGTGATGAACGCCTCGTCCGCGCCTTGTGCCTCGGCGATGGTGAAGGGGCGTTCTTCCACTTCCATCTGCGCTTCGCGGGCAAACCGCAGCACCGACGCGCGGGTGATGCCGTGCAGCACATCATTGCCAAGCTGGCGGGTGATGATGCGGCCGTTCTTGACGATGTAGGCGTTGTTCGAGGTGCCTTCGGTCACGGCGCCGTCCTCGACGAACCAGGAATCGTCGACCCCTGCCGCCTTGGCCGCCATCTTGGCCATCGACGGGTACAGCAACTGCACCGTCTTGATATCGCGCCGCGCCCAACGCAGGTCGGGCACCGAAATCACCCGCCAGCCGACGCGGGCCACGGGGTTGTCGGCCAACCCCGGCTTGGACTGGGTGAACAGCACGACCGTCTGGGGCGTTTCGGCCGGGGGATAGACAAAATCGCGATCGCCGGGGTTGCCGCGGGTGACCTGCAGATACACCATGCCTTCGACCACTTCGTTGCGTGCCACGACCTCGCGGTGCAGGGCCAGCCATTCGGCATCGCTATGCGGGTTGCCCATCCCCAGTTCCTGCAGCGAACGGTCCAGACGGCGGCAGTGGCCTTCGAAATCGATCAGCTTGCCGTCGAGCACGCTGGTCACCTCGTACACGCCATCGGCCATCAGGAAGCCGCGGTCAAAGACCGATACCTTCGCCTCGGTCTCGGGCAACCAGTCGCCGTTCAGATGGACGATGCGGGACATGCGGTACTCCTGTTCGGTCAGCCCCAGAGCGACGGCTCGGGCGGGTAAAGCGTGGACCCCTCGATGCGCAAGGCGGCAGCGCGGTCTTCGGCCAGAAGCAGCGGCGCGTCAAGATCCACGTAAGGGGCGCCCTGTGCCAGAAGCACCGCCGGGGCGATGGCAAGGCTGGACCCGACCATACAGCCGACCATAAGGCCGAACCCCATCGCGCGCGCGGCGTCGCGGGTGGCCAGCGCCTCGGTCAGGCCGCCGGTCTTGTCAAGCTTGAGGTTGACCAGATCGTATTTGCCGCGCAGCCCGGCAAGGCTGGCGCGGTCGTGGCAGGATTCGTCCGCGCAGACGGGCAGCGGGCGGGCGATTTCGGCCAGCATGTCGTCTTGTCCGGCAGGCAGCGGCTGTTCGACCAGCGCCACGCCCAGCCGGACCAGATGCGGCGCAAGGTCGGCATAGAGTGCGGCGGTCCAACCTTCATTGGCATCGACGATGATGCGCGACTGCGGCGCGCCCCGGCGCACGGCCTCCAGCCTTGGCATGTCGTCGGGGGTGCCGAGCTTGATCTTCAGGAGAGGGCGATGGGCATGGGCCCGGGCCTGCGCCTCCATCGCGGCAGGGGTATCGAGCGAAAGCGTATAGGTGATGCCAAGCGGGCCGGGGGCAGCGAGGCCCGCGATGTCCCACGCCCGGCGGGCGCTGCGCTTGGCCTCCCAATCCCACAGCGCGCAATCGACGGCATTGCGCGCCGCACCGGGGGGCAAGGCCGATTGCAGCGCGGCGCGGTCAATGTCGGGCGGCAGTTGGGCGATCTGGGCCGCGACGCTGTCCGTGGTTTCGCCATAGCGCGGATAGGGCACGCATTCGCCCCTCCCGGTGACGCCATCGCGCGTGATGCGGGCGGTCAGCACCCGCGCCTCGGTGCGCGATCCGCGGCTGATGGTGAAGGCCTGCGCCAGTCGGAAGGTGTCGGTCGTGACGGTGATCATGGCAGTCCTTTCGCGCCGGGGGGCCGCCTCGGGGGGCATCGAGCCCCCGCTTGGCGGCGCTGCCGCGGAGGGATGACACCGGGCGCCGAAGGCCCTGCGGCGGAAGTTGTGGCAAGCGGGCGCACAAAGTGCAAGCCGGGTCGGCGGCCCGCCTTGGGCCTATGCCGCGACGCCGCGCGCCATGCCGCGATGCAACATTTCCCGCCTTGCGGTTCGGCGCGCAATAATCTAACTCTGCGCGCAGCATCCACAGAATATCCTTGCGAGGCCCCATGTCCTTTCGTCTGCAACCCGCCCCGCCAGCCCGCCCCAACCGCTGCCAGTTGTTCGGACCCGGCTCCCGCACCGCGCTGTTCGAGAAGATGGCCTCAAGTGCGGCCGATGTGATCAACCTGGATCTGGAGGACAGCGTCGCACCGTCGGACAAGGATCAGGCGCGGCGCAACATCATCGCCGCGACGCATGAGATCGACTGGAATACCAAACACCTGTCGGTGCGGATCAACGGGCTGGACACGCCATTCTGGTACCGCGACGTGGTCGACCTTTTGGAACACGCCAGCGAGCGGCTGGATCAGATCATGATCCCCAAGGTGGGCTGCGCGGCGGACGTTTATGCGGTGGACGCGCTGGTGAGTGCGATCGAGGCGGCGAAGGGGCGCAAGAAGCGCATCGGGTTCGAGGTGATCATCGAATCGGCGGCCGGGATCGCCCATGTCGAAGAGATTGCCGCCTCCAGCCCCCGGATGCAGGCGATGAGCCTTGGCGCGGCGGATTTCGCGGCCAGCATGGGCATGGCGACCACCGGCATCGGCGGCACGCAGGAAAACTATTACATGCTGCGCGACGGGGCGAAATACTGGTCGGACCCGTGGCATTGGGCGCAGACCGCAATCGTGGCGGCTTGCCGCACGCATGGGGTGCTGCCGGTGGATGGCCCGTTCGGCGATTTCAGCGATGACGAGGGCTTCCGCGCGCAGGCGCTGCGGTCCGCGACGCTGGGGATGGTGGGCAAATGGGCGATCCACCCCAAGCAGGTCGCACTGGCCAATGAGGTGTTCACCCCCTCTGCCGCTGCCGTTGCCGAAGCGCGCGAAATCCTCGCCGCGATGGAGGCCGCCAAGGCCGCCGGGCAGGGCGCCACGGTCTACAAGGGGCGACTCGTTGACATTGCGTCCATAAAACAGGCAGAAGTGATCGTGAAACAGGCCGAGTTGATCTCGGCCGCCTGAACCCCCCCGGTCGCGGGGGAGAGGAGGCCCCTGCGACCACCACGGGAGGACCGCGCCCCGGATGCACTGCGTCCGGGGCGCAGCGTTTTCCGGCGCCCGGCTTGACGCGGGCGGCGCGGCAGCCGACATCTGGTGGCGCCAAGGAGGGCCGACATGCCGCATACCCCCGTTCTCGAGTTCCTGCTGTCCCGTCGGTCGCGCCCGGCCAAGATGCTGGCGGCGCCGGTGCCCGACCGGGCGGAGTTGGAAACCCTGCTGACCGCCGCAGTCCGTGTGCCCGACCACGGCAAGCTGGAACCATGGCGCCTTGTGGTGCTGGGCAAGCCCGCGCTGGCGCGCATCGCCGATCAGGCCGAAGCCCATGCCCGGGGCGTCGGGATGGATGCGGAAAAGGTGGCGAAATCGCGGTCGCAGTTCGATGACAGCCCGCTGGCCGTGGTCGTGGTCGGTTGCCCGAGGCCGACTGACAAGGTGCCCGCGCTTGAGCAGACGCTGTCGGCCGGCGCGGTCTGTCTGGGGCTGGTCAATGCTGCGCTGGCGGCAGGGTGGGGGGCAAGCTGGCTGACCGGCTGGGTGGCGCATGACCGCACGCTGGCAGCGGCCCTGTTCGGGCTGGCGCCGGGGGAATGGGTGGCAGGCATCGTGCATATCGGCACGGCGACACAGGTGCCGCCCGACCGCCCGCGCCCTGATCTGGCCGCCATCACCACATGGGTGGACGCGTGATCCTGTCCGATTTCCTGCGCGCGCTGCGCCAGTTGCCCGACCCGGCGTTCCGCCGTGTGCTGCTGCTGGGGTTGGCGCTGACGCTTGCGCTTCTGGTGGCGATTTACGCGCTGTTTCTGGGCGCAATCCAGATGCTGACGCCCGATACGATCGAGATTCCGCTGGTCGGGCCGGTCGGGGGGCTGGATACGCTGCTGTCCTTGGGATCGCTGCTGTTCATGATCGGGCTGAGCATCTTTCTGATGGTTCCGGTCGCCTCGGTGTTCACCGGGTTCTTTCTGGAGGATGTGGCGGCGGCGGTCGAGGCGCGGCATTACCCGCATCTGCCTGCGGCGCCGCGCGTCAGCCTTTATGAGTCGATCAAGGATTCCGTAAATTTCTTTGCCGTGCTGATTGTCGTCAACGTGGTGGCGCTGGTGCTGGCCATCTTTGCCGGGCCGCTGGTGCCCGTGGTGTTCTGGGCCGTCAACGGGTTCCTGCTGGGGCGTGAATATTTCACGCTGGCCGCCATGCGGCGGTTGGGGCGCCCCGGCGCCAAGGCGCTGCGCGCGCGTCATCCCGTGCAGATCTGGATCGCGGGGATCTTGATGGCGGTGCCGCTGTCGATTCCGCTGGTCAACCTGTTCATCCCCTTGCTGGGCGCGGCAACCTTCACCCACCTGTTCCATCGGCTGAACGCCAAGGCGCCGCGCTGAACGCACGCCACGAGGCCACGGAGTTTTCGTAAAACTCCGATCCGATTTCCTGCAACGAACTCGCGGTCCCGGCGCTGCGTTCAATTGCCTTGCTGGAGCGGTGGCATGCGTCCCATCACGTCAAAGTCCCGCACGGTGATCCAGCCTTGGGTGATGATGACAAACAGGATCAGCCACACCACCGAGGCGGCCACCGTGGTGATGCGTGCCTTGCGCTTCACGACAAACCCCGCCGGCGCCCCCGCCGGGGTGCCGGGCAGAACCGACCCCGCGTCGCCCTGCGTTGTCAGCCGCAGCGGAAGCACGATGAAGAACACCATGAACCAGCACACGGCATAGAGCACGACGGCGGCGCTGATCGACATCAGACCTGCTCCAGTTCCACGAGGCAGCCGTTGAAATCCTTGGGGTGCAAGAACAGCACCGGCTTGCCGTGCGCGCCGATTTTCGGCTCTCCGGTGCCAAGCACCCGCGCACCCGACGCCTTGAGCGTGTCGCGGGCGGCCAGAATGTCGTCAACCTCGTAGCAGATGTGGTGGATGCCGCCGGCGGGGTTCTTTTCCAGAAAGCCTGCGATCGGGGAATTTTCCCCCAAGGGATAGAGCAGTTCGATCTTGGTGTTGGGCAGGTCGATGAACACCACGGTCACGCCGTGGTCCGGCTCGTGCTGGGGTGCGCGCACATTGGCGCCCAGCGTCGTGCGGTATTGTTCGGCCGCCGCGGCAAGGTCTGGCACGGCGATTGCAACGTGGTTGAGGCGTCCGATCATGGCTGGCTCCGCAAAGGCAGGGTTCGGGGTGGTTATGCGGGGCCGGGCGGCGTCTGGCAAGGGGGACGCTGCGGCGCAGCAGCGCGGGCTGCCGCGCGATTAACCGCATGGCAACCCCACGCAGGGTTCACTGCCGCTGCAGACAGGAGGATGCCGATGCCACAGCCCGATTCGCCCCGCCCGCCGCCGGTGTTCGGCCCCGCCTTGCCGATGCAGGGGCTGACGGTGCTGGCGGTCGAGGACAGCCGCTTTGCCTGTGAAGCCCTGCGCCTGATGGCGCAGCGGTCGGGCGCGCGTTTGCGCCGGGCGGAAAATCTGCACGATGCGCGGCGCCATCTGGCGCTCTATCGGCCCGATCTGGTGTTGGTCGACATCGGGTTGCCCGACGGGCCGGGCACAGGGCTGATCCGCGATCTGGCGCAGGGTCCGCCGGGGGGGCCGGTGGTGCTGGGCCTGTCTGGCGACCCGTCGCAGCGCGGCGCGGCGCTGGCGGCCGGGGCGGCGGGGTTCGTGGAAAAGCCGATCGGCGGGCTGGCAGAGTTCCAGTCGCTGATGCTGCGCCACTTGCCGGGGTGCAGTGACCAGCGGGCAGACCCCGATGTGCCGACGCCCGAACCCGACCGGCTGGCCTTGCGCGAGGATCTGGCCCGGGCGGCGGGGATGTTGGCGGAAGGCCCGGATGCGGGGCAGCGGGCCTATCTGTCGCGCTTCTTGACCGGCATCGCGCGCAGCACACGGGATGCGGCGCTGGCCCGTGCGGCGGCGGACCTGCCCGGTGCCGATGCCACGCGGCTTGCGCATCTGTCAGGGCTGGTGGCGCTGCGGATGGGCGAAAGCCCGCGGCCCTTTGCCTGACCGGCGCGCAAGGGTCACATCGCGTCGGTGCTTCCCTGCCGGTCCACAAGGGCCAGGATGTCGGGCCGGATGGCGCAAAAGTCGGGTGGCGCGCCGGTGCGCGGCACGGCCAGCCAGTGCTGGCATTCGGTGGCAAAGGCGCAGGTCTGGCACCGGCCGACCATATCAGCGAGCGCCCGGCGCGACAGCAGGCCCGCGCCCGCTGCGCGGGCAAGGCGCAGGCCCGCCACCCGTGCCATGCCTTGCGCCAACCAGAACGCCCGCTCTGCCTCGATCAGGCCGGATGGCCCGGTCTCTGGTCTGAACCCCCCTGACGTGCCCATGATGCGCCCCTTTGTCCGGCCTCGTGCATCGGCCAAGGGTGCGGGCATTCGGGCGCCCGTGCCTTGAGCCAGATCAACCCGTGGCTTGAGCCGGATCAGAGGGCGCCCCATCGGCGGATCGGCGCCAAAAGCAAAAACAGGCGGCCTGCCGCGAGGGCTGGCCGCCTGGGAGGGAGCGAACGGGGTGCGATCAGGCCGAGGGGCCGGTCATCAGGTCCTTGTTGGCGCAGAACGACGGCGGCTGTGCGGCGCCGTCTGCGTGGTCCTCCAGCCAATCCTCGCAGCTGCCGGGGTTGGAACACCCGCAGCAGCGGGTCAGGGCAGCCGCCCATTCGCCATCGCTCAGGTGGTCAAGGTCGCTTGCAGTGGTGCGCGACATCCGGGTCATCAGCCGGACGTGGGCCTGCGTCTTGAGCGTTTCGGACATGCGCGTCTCCGTGGGCTGGTGTCCCGGCCAGCATCGACCCCGCCAGCCCACCGCGCCTTGATCTGGATCAAGGTCAGCGCAGCCGCCCTGCACGCAGGTCGGCGGCGGTGCGGGCGACGAGGCCAATCCGTTGTGCGTTCGGCGGGTGTGACCCGAGGAACCGGTTGCCGGGGTCGGGCAGGCGGCCAAAGAACCCGGCACCGCGTTCCGGGTCGAACCCCGCCCGATAGGCGATGACGGTGCCAAGCGCATCGGCCTCCAGTTCGAAATCGCGCGAATAGCTGCGCGCGCCCACCGCCGCCCCGACATCCTGCGCCGACCGGATGGCCCCCGCATCGGCCCCGCCGAGCGCCGCGATTGTGCCGAGGATCAGCGCCCCCGCCATCGCGGTGTCACGGGTGCGGGGGATGTGCCCGGCGATGTGGTGCGCCGCTTCGTGGCCCAGCACGAAGGCCAGTTCGTCGGCGTTGCGGGCATCGGCGATCAGCGTCAGGGTGAACCCGATCAGCGGCTGGCCGGTCTGGCGGTCGAGCGTATGAAAGGCGTTGGGCGGCGCGCCGGGGCGGTCATCAATGACGATGCGGAAATCGCAGTTGAGGTCGGGGCGCCGTTCCCGGCAGAACGCCTCGGCCACGGGTTCCACACGGTCCACCACGGCGACAAAAGTCCGCGCGGCCGTGGGAAAATCGGGCGGGGCCGGTTGGGCGGCGGGAATCGCCACGGGGATCGGCACCGGCATGGGCGCCACGCTGCACCCCGCCAGCACCGCTGCCAGCGCCATGATCCGCCCTGCCTGCCACATGCCCGCGCCCTTTCCGGTGTGTCCGGCGCTATCTAGCCACATGCGCGGCCAAGGGGAACTGCCGCTCGCACCGATGTGAGGGGGGCTTTGCCCCGGCGCGCGGTCGTGGCAGGATTGGCGGAAACGGGCAGGCAGTCAGGAGGCCCCACCATGTTCAGCATCGAGCACGAGTTCGACGCCACCGTGATCACCCTGATCGACGAAGGCGCCGCCCCGCTGGAAGAAGATGTGACGGTCACCGCCTTTGAAGACGGGGTGGTGCTGGAACAGCTCGATCCGCGCAACGAGGAGGTGCAGCGGATTGTGCTGAGCTTCACCATGCTGCACGATCTGGCTGCGGCGCTGAACCTGCCCGAGGGGCTGTATCAGCGCAACGCGGCGGCAAAGGGGCAATGATGTTCAACCCGGGCGCGGTCGGACCGCTGGTGGACGGGTGGCGCGCGCCGCCTGTGCCCGATCTTGCGCCTATGGCGGGGGCTTGGGTGGAGCTTGCGCCGCTCACCCCCGGCCACGCCGCCGCGCTGTGGTCGGCGGTGGCGGGCGATGACGGGCTATGGACCTATATGGCCGTCGGGCCGTTCCCCGATGCAGCGGGCTTTGCCGCATGGGTGGCGCAGGTGTCTGCCGGGGCCGATCCGCAGTTCTGGGCGATCCGGCCCAAGGGCGGCGATTGGGCGGGGGTGGCGAGCTACCTGCGGATCGACCCGGCGCATGGCGCGATCGAGGTTGGCAACATCCTGTTTTCCCGCACCCTGCAAGGCACTCCGGCAGCGACCGAGGCGATGGCGCTGATGATGGCGCGGGCGTTTGGCCTGGGCTATCGGCGCTATGAATGGAAGTGCAATGCGCTGAACCTGCCATCGCGCCGCGCCGCGCAGCGACTGGGGTTCTCGTTCGAGGGCGTGTTCCGCCAACACATGATCATCAAGGGCCGCAACCGCGACACCGCATGGTTCTCCATCACCGACGCCGATTGGCCCCGGCTGAAGGCCGCGTATGACCGCTGGTTGGACCCGGCAAACTTTGATGCCGAAGGGCGGCAGCGCGTGGCACTGTCGGACCTGACGCGTGGAATCGGCGCGCCCGACCCGGCGGTGACGGCGCAGGGCTGACCGCCGCTTTCCCAGCGCCAAAGGGGGGATTGCACGCGACAGCCCCGGCGTTTCGCGCTATGCGCCGGCAACCGCGCTGCTGTGCGCCTGACCTGACCATAAGGGCCGTTGCCGATGACCGTTGCCTATCTTGTCACCCATTCGGGCGGCTTTCATGCCGATGACCTGCTGTCGAGCGTGATCCTGACGCAGGTGTTTCCCGCCGCCCGGATCATCCGCAGCCGCGACGAAACTTGGATCACCCCCGCAGCCGACCGCATCATCTATGATGTCGGGCGCGCCTTTGATGCCGAGGCCGGGATCTTCGACCATCATCAGCGCGGCGCGCCGTTGCGCGATGATGGCCAGCCCTTCAGTTCGTTCGGGCTGATCTGGCGGCAGTTCGGGCGCGACTATCTGCGCGCGCTGGCCGTCCCCGAGGCCGATCTTCAAGGGATACATGCGGATCTGGATGCGGGCTTCGTGCTGCCGGTCGATCTGATGGACAATGGCGCGCTGGACCCTGCCACGGCGGGGCCGCTGTTGGCAGACCTGACCTTGCCGATGCTGCTGGAAAGCCTGAAGCCGGTGTTCGACGACACCGCGCCCGAGGCCGAGGCCCACGCCTTTGACGTGGCGCTGGGCGTGGCGCGGACCCTGTTCGAGGCGGCCGTCCGGCGCAAGGCGGCCAAGGCGCGGGCCGAGGCGGTCGTCCTGCGGGCCATTGCGGCGGCAGGGCGCGCGCGGGTGCTGGAACTGCCGCAGGGCATGCCGTTCCGCGCGGCCATCGAAAGCGCGGGGGCGGACCATCTGCTGTTCGTCATCCACCCGCGCGAAAGCGATTGGGCGCTGACCGGAATCCGCAAGCACGCCGACGGGTTTGAACAGCGCGCCGACCTGCCCGAAGCCTGGGCCGGGCTGACCGATGCCGCGCTGGAGGCGGCGTCGGGCGTGGCGGGCGCGCGGTTCTGTCACAACGGGCGCTTCATCGCGGTGGCCGCAACGCGCGAGGCCATCGTGCGGATGGCCGACATCGCCGTGCGCGAGGCCGAATCCGGCCCCCGGGCGCGCCGCGCCTGACGGGGCGGGGTCAGGCGCGGGGCAGATCGACCGGGCGGGCGGCGCGTTTCTGCGCCGCGATGCGGAACGGCGCGTTGGGCGCGCCATAGCCCTGATACCCGCCCTGCCGCTGGACGATTTCCAGAAAAAACCCGTCGGACCGCGACGCGCCGTAGAGTTGAAAGAACTGGCCGCCCCCGTCTTCGTCATAAAGCACGTTGGCGGCCTGCATCCGTGCCACCAGTGCGGGGTCAAGGCCGAACCGCGCTTCGACATCGTGGTAATAGTTGGCCCCGATCTGCAGCACCGGGAACCCGCGCGCGGCAAGTGCGGCGGCGGTGGCAAAGATGTCGGCGCTGGCAAAGGCGATGTGCTGCACGGCGGACCCCAGACTGTCCTCGATGAACCGCCCGGCCAGCGTGCGCCGCGCTTCGGCGCCGTTGAGCGTCACCCGCAGCCCCCCCGCCCGGATGGCCTGCGACCGCACCAGCCCGTCCGGGTCGGCCACATCGACCATCGGCGCGCGTTCGGCGCTGAAGAGCGCGGTATAAAACAGCGACCACGACAGCATCTCGTCATAGGGCATGGTCTGGCCGATATGATCGACCCCGATCAGCCCGGCGCCTTGGGGGGCGGGGGACGTGCGAAAATCCACATCCCACAGCCGCTGGTCATCGACAAACCGGATCAGGCTGCCGCCTGCGCCGCGAATGGCCGGAATGGCCAGTTCCCCCGGTGGAACCGGCTGGTCCAGCCCCGCCACCAGCAGCGCGCGCGCCCGGTCGGCCGCGCCCTGCGCGTCAGGCACGCGCAGGGCAAGTTCCGAAACCGTGGTGCCATGCGCGACGAACGAGGTGTGCGCAAAGCCTTCGGTCGCGGTGTTGACCAGCACGTTGACCCCGCCCTGACGCCACAGCGTCACCGGCTTTGACACATGCTGGCCACAGCGGTCAAAGCCGCTGGCGGCCAGCAGCGATTGCAGCGCCGGTGCATCGGTTTCGCTGGTGGCGAATTCGATGAACTCCACGCCCAGCACCGTGTCGGGGGCGGGAAAGGCGGGCAGGTCGGGCGCGAGTGCCGGTTCGCGGCGGCGCACGCGGTCCATCAGGTTGATCAGGCTGCGATGCCCGTCCAGTGCCACAAGGCGCGGCAGTCCGGCGCGGAACTGGTCGTTGAAGATCTCAAGGCTGAGCGGCCCGGCATAGCCCGTCGCCATCACCGCCCGCAGGAAGGCGGTCACGTCCAGGTCGCCTTCGCCCGGCATGTTGCGGAAATGGCGCGACCAATACAGCAAGTCCATGTCGATGGAAGGCGCGTCGGCCAGTTGCACAAAGAAGATGCGGTCGCCCGGAATGCGGCGGATCGTGTCGGGGTCGATCTTGCGGCCAAGGGTGTGGAAGCTGTCAAGGATCAGGCCCACGTTGGCATGGTCGGCGCGGCGCACGACTTCCCACGCGTCGCGGTGGTCGTTGACGTGGCGGCCCCAGCACAGCGCCTCGAACCCCACGCGCACGCCATGCGCCGCCGCCAGATCGCCGAGCGCGTTGAAATCGGCGGCCATCCGGTCAATCCCGCCCATCGCGGCGGGGTGAACCGAGGAACACACCAGCACCAGATCGGTGCCAAGTTGCGTCATCAGGTCGAACTTGCGCGCGGCGCGGGCAAAGGCCCGGCTGCGATGCGGTTCGGGCAGGCCCTCAAAGTCGCGGAACGGCTGAAACAGCGTGATCTCAAGCCCGTGGTCGCGCACCATGCGGCCCACTTCGGCCGGCGTATGGTCCGAGGCCAGGAAATCCTGTTCGAAGATCTCGATCCCGTCGAACCCGGCTGCGGCGATGGCGGCCAGTTTCTCTGCAAAGCTGCCCGAGACCGACACGGTGGCGATGGAGGTTTTCATGCTGCATCCCGCCCTTGCGCCAGATCGTCGCGAAGGCGCGCCACGTCCAGCGGCAACCCGGTGAAGATCGCCCAGGCATCGACGCCCTGCCCGATGAACAACTCATACCCCGAAATCACCTGCACGCCTTCGGCCTCGGCGTCCTGCAGGAACTGCGTGTCCACCGGGGTATAGACCGCATCGAAACACCACGCGGCACCCGCCAGGCGGGCACGGGGCAGGGGGGTGCCATCATAGCCCACCATGCCGACCGGCGTGCAGTTGATCACCCCCGCCACGCCTGCCGACAGCGCCCCGGCATCGGTGCCGGTGGTCACCTGCACACCCGGCCGCGCCGCGCGGACGGCCCCCGCCAGCGCGTCAGCCTTGGACAGGTCGCGGTCGGCCAGCCGGAACTCGGTGAGCCCCAGCGCGATCAGCCCGAAGGCCACCGCCCGCCCCACGCCGCCCGCACCGATCATCAGCACGGGCCCCGGCGGTGTTGCGCCCCGCACCCGGCGATAGGCGGCGACAAAGCCGGAATAGTCGGTGTTGAACCCCTGCGGCCCTTCGGGGGCAAAGACCACGGTGTTGACCGCCCCGACGGCCCGCACCAGCGGATCCGCCACGCTGACCTTGGCGACCACCCGTTCCTTGTAGGGATAGGTCACGTTCACCCCGCGATACCCTGCCTGCGCCACGTGGTCGAACAGCGCATCGAACGCCATGCCCTGTTCGGCGGGCACCAACGAGTCATAGGTCACCCGACACCCGTTCTGCGCGCCCGCCAGCCGGTGCAGCCGCGGCGACTGCGACTTGGCGATGTTGTCGCCGATCAGGCCAAGGCGGATGGGGTCGGTCATTGGCTTAGCCCTTCTTGCGGAAGATCAGGCCCCAAAGCGGGGTCTTGGACACGAAAATCAGCACCACAGCAGTGAACAGCGCCAGCGACAGCGGGCTCGACAGAATACCCATGAACAGGCGGTCCAGTTCCTCGCGGTCGGAAATGATCGCGCGGCGCCAGTTGTCATCGAGAAGGCGCGACATGATGACCCCAAGGATCACCGGCGCCAGCGGATAGCCGTAAAGCCGCAGGAAATATCCGAACACGCCGAACCCGAGCATCCAGTACACATCGGACAGGCTGTTGTTCACCGCATAGGCCCCGACGATGGACAACAGCAGGATCACCGGCAACAGCACGGTGCGCGGCATCTCCACCACCTTGACGAAGAACCGGATGCCGGTCAGCCCGAAGATCAGCATGAAACAGTTGGCAATGCCCAGCGCCGACACGATGAACCAGAACATGTCGGGCTGGCTGGTCATCAGCAGCGGGCCGGGGTTCAGCCCGTGGATGAACAGCGCGCCGATCATGATGGCCGTCACCGCATCGCCGGGAATTCCAAGCGTCAGCATGGGAATGAACGCGCCCCCCACGGCGGCATTGTTGGCGGTTTCCGGGGCGACCAGCCCTTGGATTGCGCCTTTGCCGAAGGGCACCTCGGGGTTCTTGGTGACGCGGCGGGCGTGGTCATAGGCCATCAGCGCCGCGATGTCGCCGCCGGTGCCCGGCAGCGCCCCGATCACCGTGCCGATGGCCGAGGTCTGGGCGCCGAGCGGCAGATGGCGGCGCACCGAAGCCCAGGACGGGATGATCCGCCCGATCTTTTGCTTCACCGCCGTCGCCTTGATCGTGTGCAACTGCATCAGCCCTTCGGAAATCCCGAACATCCCGATCATCACGGCGATGAACGACACGCCTTGCCGCATGGCCGGAATGTCAAAGGTGAAGCGTTCGGTAAAGGTCAGCGGGTCCATCCCCACCGCGCCGATGGCGATGCCGAAGGCGCCCGCGAAAATACCCTTGACCAGACTTCCCCCCGACAGCGAGCCGACCAGCAGGATGCCCAGCATCCCCAGCATCATGTAATCGCGCGGCTGGAACCGGATGGCGAAATCCGAAATGGTCGGGGCAAAGGCCGCCAGCGCAAAGATGCCGATGAACCCGCCGATGAACGACACCACGGTGACGATGCCGATGGCTTCGCCCGCAAGGCCCTTTTGCGCCATCGGATAGCCGTCAAGCGCGGTCGCAATGGCCGAAGGCGCGCCGGGGATATTGAGCAGGATGGCGGTGCGCGACCCGCCATAGACCCCGCCCATGTAGATGCCGATCATCAGCGCCAGCGCCGGATAGACATCCCAAGAGAAGGTAAAGGAAATCAGGATCGACACCGCCATCGTCACCGACAGGCCGGGAATGGCGCCGACATAGATGCCTGCAAAGGTGCCGACGGCGATCAGCGCCAGAAGATCAAGATTGACGATGGGAACCAGAAGCCAGGTCAGGATGTCCATCTCAGTTCCCCTTGCCCGACAGCAGGTTGCGCACAAAGGCCAAGATCTCGCCTTCCGGCACGATGCCCGGCGGCATCAGCACGGTGAACACCAGCCGGAAAATGCCATAGACCAGCGCGACGATCAGCAGCGCCAGCAGCGCCGCGCGGATCACGCTGCCGCCCGCCAGATAGCGGATCATCACGGTCAGAAACACGAATGAGGTGGGCAGAAAGCCCAGGGGCTTCAACGCCAGCGCATAGGCCAGCACCATCAGAATGGTCACGATCACCGGCAGGGGCAGGATATCGCGGTCCAGCCGTTCGCCGGTCACCTTGGGCTTTTGCAGCGTTTCCCACAGGATCAGCGCACCGCAGATCACCATGATCGCCGTCGTCACCATCGGCACCGTTCCGGGGGCAGACAGCGCCTCGAACCCCGATATCCCCCAAGCGGAATACAGCAGATACAGGCTGCCCAGGGTCATGCCGATGTTGAACACCAACTCGCCCGGCCGTCTTGGTTGCTTGCCTTGCATCGCATGCCCCCTCCCAAGGGCGGATCGTGGGGTGCCGGGTCCATGCTCCCGCCCGGCCATCCCGCATGAAAAACGCCGCCCCGCTTGCCTGTCGGGAAGGGGGCGGCGTCAGGTCGTTCCGGGAGCCCGGATCAGGGCTTGGGGATACCGAAGTCGGCAGGCGAGGCCTTGGCCAGACCCGCGTCATGCACCAGCCACGAGGTGGTGGACTGCCAGCCGGCGAGGAAGGCATCGGCCTCGGCGCCCGACAACGACATCATGGTAAAGCCGCGACCTTCGATCAGCGCGACGAAGTCGGGGTGCTTGGTGGCCTCGGCATAGGCGGCAACCAGTTTGGCCACCACGTCATCCGGGGTGCCTTTTTTCACGAACACGCCAAAGAACGGACCCCACGGCAGATAATCCGCAAATTCCGGGTTGGTCGAGGTGATGGTCGGCACGTCGGGCAGCGCGGCAGACGGGTTCACGTCAAACAGCGCGATCGGCTTCATCTTGCCACCCTTGATCGCTTCGATCGCGGCGCCCAGCACGGCGGGCATCACGTCGATGGCGCCACCCTGCAACGCGGTCAGCGCCGGGCCATCGCCGTCATAGGGTACATAGGTCACGTCCACCGGGGTCTTGGAATTGATCATCGCGGTGACGACCGAAGGCAGGCCGCCCGGTCCGGTGGACCCGAACTTCACCGCCTTGGGGTTGGCGTTGATATAGGCGATCATTTCCGGAAAGGTGTTGTAGGGCGCATCCGGGCGGGCCACCAGAATGGGGGTGCCGCGCGCAAGGATATTGACGGGCGTGAAGTCGGAGTAATCCTTGTCGCCCAGCTTCATCACCTTGTAGAGCAGCGGGTTTTCCGCGCCGAACAGGATGGTGTAGCCATCGGCGGCATCCTCGGCCACCTTGTTGAGCGCGATGGCGCCCACGCCGCCGGTCAGGTTTTGCATGACGATGGTGCCGCCCAGCGCCTTTTCGGCATGCGGGGTCACGGCGCGGGCAACGGTGTCGGTGGACCCGCCGGCGCCCCACTGGATGATGCCCTGAATTTCCTTGGTCGGATAGTCGGCAAGGGCGGGCATCGCGCCCATGGCCAGCGCAATCGCGGCGCCGATCAGTTTCGTTTTCATCTTCGTCCTCCCTGAGATGATCGCCCGGGTGCCGAGGCAGCCCGGTTGGCGGTGTTTGTGACAGATTCGCGGCCTAACCGCAAAGACCGAAAACTAAGAGCGCATAACATCAGGTTACGTTCGCGCCGGGTCCCAGCCATCGCGGCTGGCGGCTTCGGTCAATTCCTTGCGAAACCGCTCTATGGTGTATTCCGCAAAGCTCGACAACTGGCGCCCCCGCTTTTGCACCACCCACGCATGCAGATGCGCGGGTTCCTTCAACGGGCGGCGCACAAGCCCCGGCAGATAAACCTCGGCCACCGAGAATTCATCGATCACCGCCACCCCAAGCCCGTGCCGCACAAGACTGACCACCGTTTGCGCGAACCGCCCGCGCATGGTGTGGCGCGGTTCCAGACCTTCATCGCGGAACACCTGCGCCAGGACCCGGCCATAGGGGTCGTCCGGGTCCACGCCGACGCAGGGAAACCGGATCAGATCATGCACCGACACCACCGCCTGCGCGGCCAGCGGATGCCCCTCGGGCACGATGGCAACCAGCCGTCCCCGCGCCAGCGCGGTGCTTTCCACTGCCGGATTGTCCACCGGCGATGACATCATCACGAACTCGCCGCGCTCCAGCAGCAGGTAATCCAGTGTTTCCTCGATCTTCAGGATATTGAGGTCGATCATCAGGTCGGGAAACCGCTGTCGCACCGACCGGATCGCCCGCGCCGCGATGAACTGCGCGATGGACGGGGCCGAGGCGAAGGCCAGCTGAAAATCCTGCCCCTTGCGCAGAGAGTTCAGCGCCGAGTTCAGGTTTGCCATCTGGTGATGCACCTGATGCAGCATCTCGAACACGGCATGTGCTTCGGCCGCGGGCACGAAAATCCCGGCGCGACGTTCGAACAGCCGCAGGCCCAGCGTATCCTCGGTGTGCTTGATCAGCCGGCTGATGCCGGGGGCCGACACATGCAGCAGGTTCGCGGCGCCCTGAATGGTGCCCGCGATCATCAGCGCCCGGATGACCTCGACCTGTCGCAGAGTCAGTTCTTTCATGGCGCAGACGGTAGCACGACGGCGCGGGCGGAAAAGGGGGATTGAAAAATGGAATGATATTCCATATTGGAACGCTAATCTAAAAGGGGTCGCCCGATTGTCCGCCACCACCGACCGCGTCCTTGCCGCTCTGGAACTGCTTGCGCTGCATCCGCTGGGCCTGCCCGTCGCGCGGGTGGCGCAGGGGTTGAACCTTGCGCCCAGTGCGGCGCACCGCCTGCTGACCGACCTCGCGCGATTGGGCTATGTGCGGCAGATGCGCGACGGGGGCGATTATGCGCTGACCGTCCGGCTGGCGGCGTTGGGGCTGGGCTGGCTTGGCCGCACAGGAATTCCCGATATCGTGCAGCCGATGCTCGACACCCTTGCCGCGCACAGCGGCGAATTGGTGCGCCTGTCGGTCCACGGGGGCGGGCGGCTGGTCTGGGTGGCGGTGGCGCAGGGGGCCACCGGCGGCCTGCGGTATGACCCTGCCCGCGAGCAGGGGGCCGAGGTCAGCCTTGCCCACAGTGCCAGCGGCCTTGCGTGGTTGATGACCCTGCCCGAGGATGCCGCGTTGCAGGCCGTGGCGCGGCAGGGGCTTGCCCAGCCGCCGGGGGCCGCGCCAGCCGCCGCGCCCACGCTCGCCGAGGTGGCGGACCGGCGCGCGCAGGCGCTGACGCGCGGTTATGCGGTGGCGGTGGATACGTTCCTCGACGGCATGGCGGCGCTGGCCGCGCCGGTGCGCGGCCCGGATGGCGCGGCGCTCGGCTGTCTGTCCATCGCCGGTCCGGGGGTGCGGCTGACCGCCCCGCGCATCGCGGACCTTGCGCCGAACCTGCTCGAGGCCGCGGCCCGCATCGGTGCCGCTGCTGCCGGGTCGGCGCTGTTCCGGGGGCAGGCATGAGCGAGCGCATCTGTGACCTGCTGGTGATCGGTTCGGGGGCTGCGGGCCTTGCTGCGGCTGTTACGGCGGCGCGGGCCGGCCTGCGGGTGGTGTTGGCGGAAAAGGCCGATGTGATTGGCGGCACGACCGCGTGGTCGGGCGGCTGGATCTGGGCACCCGGCAACCCGGTCGCCCGCCGCGCAGGCGTCATCGACCCGCCCGAGGCTGCCGCCGACTACCTGCGCGCCGTGCTGGGCAACGGGTTCGACGCCGCGCGCGTCGGTGCCTTCCTGACGTATTCCCCCCGCATGTTGGCATTTCTGGAGGACGCCGGGGTGCCGTTCGAAGGTGGGCTGCACATTCCCGACACCTATGGCCACCTGCCGGGGGCAGGGACGGGCGGTCGGTCGGTGATCGCCGCAGGGTACGACGCCCGCGCGCTTGGCCCGCTTGTGCGCCTGCTGCGCCTTCCGCTGCGCGAAACAGCGTTCAAGGGCATGACGATTCAGGCCGGGGCCGACCTGCGGGCCTTCATGACCATGACCCGCTCGGTCCCCGCGCTGGCCCATGTCGCCACACGCGTCAGCCGCCATCTGTGGGATCTGGCCCGGCACGGACGCGGCATGCAATTGCGCAACGGCAATGCGCTGGTCGCGCGGCTGTTGCGGCTCGCGCATGACAGTGGCGTGACCGTACTGACCGACGCGCCAGCGCGCCAGTTGACCACGCGCGCGGGGGAGGTCACCGGCGCGGTGCTGGACACGCCGCAAGGCCCGGTCACTGTGCAGGCCACGCGGGGCGTCGTGCTGGCCACCGGGGGCTTTCCGCACGACCGCGCCCGCCGCACCGCCCAGTTCCCCGCGCCGGAACACCACGCCACTCTGGCCGTGCCCACCGCCACCGGCGACGGGCTGGCCTTGGGCGAAGCGGTCGGCGCGGTGCAGGCGCAGGGCTTGGCCAGCCCCGGCGCTTGGTGCCCGGTGTCGCAGGTGCGCTGGCCCGATGGCGCAACCGGCACCTTTCCGCACATCATAGAACGCGGCAAACCCGGCCTGATTGCTGTGCGCGCCGATGGCCGGAGGTTTTGCAACGAAGGGTTGGGCTACCACGACTATGTCACCGCCCTGCTGGCCTCGACCCCGCCGGGACAGCCGCCGGAAAGCTGGCTGATCGCCACCCGCGCCTTCGTGCGCCGCTATGGCCTTGGCATCGTGCGGCCCGCCCCGGTGCCGATGGGGTGGTGGCTGCGGTCGGGGTATCTGACCATGGCCGACACGCCGCAGGCATTGGCCCGCGCCTGCGGGATCGACCCTGCCGGATTGGTGCAGACGCTGGCCGACTGGAACCACCACGCCGCGCGCGGCGAGGACCCCGCCTTTGGCCGGGGCACCACGCCCTACATGCGGCTGCAAGGCGACCCCGACAACCGCCCCAACCCCTGCGTCGCCCCGATCGACCGTGGCCCCTACTGTGCCGTGCGGGTCATTCCCGGCAGCTTCGGCACCTTTGCGGGCCTGCGCACCGATGCCGCCGCGCGTGCGCTGGATGCCGCCGGTGCGCCCATTCCCGGCCTGTATGCCGCCGGGGCCGACATGGCCAGCGTCATGGCGGGGCATTACCCGGCAGGGGGCATCAACCTGGGCCCTGCGCTGACCTTCGGCCACATCGCCGCGCTCCACGCCGCAGGGCGGCTGGACAAGGACTGATCCCATGCGCCCGATTTCCCTCGCCCATCTGACTGTGATCGACCTCGCCCCGCCCGAGATGATCCGGCTGGCCGCCGCCACCGGCTATGATGCCGTGGGGCTGCGCCTTGTTCGGGTCACCGACACCTCGCCGGGCTATCCGCTGCACCGCGACCCGGGCGGGCTGCGCGCCACCCGCGCCGCGTTGGACGAGACGGGCATCCGGGTGCAGGATATCGAGTTCCTGCGCCTTACGCCCGATCTGGACCCGGCCAGCTTCGCCCCGGTGCTGGAAACCGGCGCCGCCCTTGGGGCGCGCCACATGATCTGCGCGCCCTATGACCCCGACCTGTCGCGCATGGCCGACCGTCTGGCGGCGCTGGCCGAACTGGGGGCGCCGCTGGGCATCGCCCCGGTGCTGGAATTCTTTCCCTGGACCGTGTTGCCCGGCCTGTCCGATGCCTGGGCCGTGGTGCAGGCCAGCGGGCGCGACGATGTCGGCCTGCTGGTCGATGCGCTGCACTTTGACCGTTCGGGCAGTGCGCTGGCCGATCTGGCCGCTCTGCCCGCGCACCGCCTGCCGTTCCTGCACCTGTGCGATGCACCCGTGGCCCCGCCCTATTCCGAGGCCGATCTGCTGCATGCCGGGCGGGCCGAACGCCTGCCCCCCGGCCAGGGCCAGATCGACCTGACCGCGATCCTGCGCCACGCGCCAGCCGGGGTTCCCATTGCGCTGGAAGTGCCGATGACGGCGGCCACCCGTGCCCACGGCCCGGCCCATGTCGCAGCGGCGGCGCTGGCGGGGGCGCGGGCGGTTCTGGCGGGGGTGGACGGCTAGTTCAGCAAGCTCGGCAAGGCCAGCACCGTCGCCGGCACCGCCACGATGATCACCACCACCACAAGATCGGCCAGAAGGAACGGCATCACCCCCCGGAACACCTGCGCCAGCGAGACATAGCGGTCGGCCACATTCTTGATGACAAACACGTTCAGCCCGACCGGCGGGGTGATCATGCCGATTTCCAGCATCTTGACCACCAGCACCCCGAACCACACAAGGCTCAGCCCCTGCGCCTCGACCAGCGGCAGGAATACCGGCAGCGTCACCAGCATGGCGCCGAACGGTTCCATGAAGGTGCCCAGCACCAGATAGATCAGGATGATCACCACCAGCACCGCCACCATGCCCAGCCCGGCATCCGAGACGGCGGCCGAAATCATGCCCGACAGGCCCGACAGGCCCAGGAACCGGGTGAACATCGTGGCCCCGACCCCGATGATCAGCAGCGACGCGGTGGTGACCACGGTTTCCGACAACGATTGTTCCAGCACCTTCCACGTCAACCGCCGCAGCGCGACAGCAATCACCAGCGTTCCCAGCGCACCCACCGCACCGGCCTCGGTCGCGGTAAACAGCCCCGAAAACAGCCCGCCGAACACCAGCCCCATCAGCACCAGAATCGGCGCGGTCTGGCGCAGCGCGGCGCGGGTGTCGCCCTTTGGCACCACGCCCGAAGGCGGAATGATGTCAGGGCGCAGCCAGGCTATGACCAGCACCACCGCGCAATACGACGCCGCCGTCATCAGCCCGACCGAGACACCGCCCAGAAACACCTGCGTCACCGAGGTTTCCGCGATCACGCCATAGACAATCATCAGGATCGACGGCGGGATCAGCGCGCCGATGGTGCCCCCGGCGGCAATGCACCCCGCCGCCACCGAAGGGCGGTAGCCCGCCGCCACCATCTCGGGAATCGCGATGCGCCCCATGGCGGCGGCACAGGCCAGCGACGACCCCGACACAGCGGCAAACCCGGAACAGGCGAACACCGATGAGATCGCCAACCCCCCCGGCAACCGGGCCAGCCCCGCCTTCGCGGCCTCGAACAAGCCGCCGGTCATGCCGGTGTGAAAGGCCAGAAACCCCATCAGCAGGAACATGGGCACCGCGCTCATCGTCCAGCTTGCGGCAAAGGAATAGGGCGTGTTGGCCAGAATCCCCAGCGCGGGGGTCAGACCGACCAACGCCGTCACCCCGCCCAGACTGACCGCGATCAGCGCCAAGGCGACCGGGAGCCGCAGCAACAACAGCGCGAACAGCGCGACCACCCCCCAGATGCCCACGGTGACATTCATGCCCGCGGCCCCCCGATGGCGTCGCGCACCGGCGCCACCAGACCGCCCAACGCGACCAGCCCGCAGGCCAGGGCCGCCATCGCAAACCCGGTGGCGGGCAAAAAGAACGAATGCCAGACCGGCAGCTTGAAGCTGACCAGTTCAACGAAGGTGCCGGTGTTCGCCTCACGCAGCGCCTTGGACAGGCTGGCACGCGCCAGCACGCCATAAAGCGCCGCGCCCGCCAAGGCCACCGCCACGCCTTGCAAATGCCGGAACCGGGGGGGCAGCAGGAAATCCAGCACCTCGACGGCAATCATGTGGCCACGCAGATGCAGCCACCCCAGCGGCAGGAATGCAATGCCCACCATGTAATAGCGCGCCACGATGTCGGGCGTCGCGTTCATCGAAAACCGGAACAGGTTGCGCAAGGCCACGTCCAGACAGATGTGGACCATCATCGCAAGCACCGCCGCCGCCCCGATCATCGACAGCAGACGGCACAGGACGGTGGCGGCGCGCGGGATCAGCAGCATGGTCAGACCCTTGGATGCATGCCGGGCCATGGGCGGCCCGGCACGAGGGGGGTGTCACAGGCCGTAGCTGGCCAGATCGACGCGCGACCAGATTTCATCCTTGGCGCGGGCTGCCAGCTTTTCGGGGTCGTCGCCCAGTTCGGCCACGATGGCCGTCCACTTTTCCACCAGCGCCGCGAACTCTGCGGCCAAGGGGTCGGCCGCGACCCGCGCCGTGGAATCCGCCACCGCAAAGGCTTCGGACGCGGCCAGCAGCGCGGCGTCGGGGGTGATCACCTCGATCCCCTTGTCGCCCACGGCCTTGCGCGCCGCCGCGGGTAACTGGAACGCCCAGCGGTCGGTCAGTTGCGGATTGCCCCGGTTGGCGGCGGCAACCAGCTTGGTGCGGTCCGCCACGCTCAGCCCCTTCCACGTTGCCGAGGCCACCGTGAAGTTCGACGTGACGTGATAGGTGCCCAGCGGCACCACGGTCACATGCTTGGCCACATCGACCAGCCGGAACGACAGCATGTCCACGATCGACGCCATGGTGCCGTCTATCGACCCCTGACTCATCGCTTCAAAGGTCTCGCCCACGGGCAGGTTCACCGGCGTGGCGCCAAAGCTTTCGGCCCACCGCGAAAACGGCGCCCCGCCCGACCGCAGGCGCAGGCCCTTCAGATCATCCGCGGTGCGGACCGGCTTGGTGGTCAGCAGGGCATAGACATCGGACGCTCCGGCCCCAAGAAAGACGCCGCCGAACTTCTTGAACTCTGCCTGACATTCGGCGCAGAAAACCGCGAATTCGGTCATGGCAAACGCCATCGCATGCGGGCTGCGCCCCATCAGCGCCAGGTCGCCGGCCACCCCGGTGCGCGGGAAATCGGCGGCGAAATACAGCGGCAGCGCGTTCCCCATGTTGATGAGTTCCGACTGGATCGCATCCTTGATCTGCGGAAGCGACACCACCTCGGGGCCAAGGATGGTGGCCGACATGCTGCCGCCCGATTCCTCCTTCAGGAATCCGGCGAATTTTTCGTACATGTAATAGGCGGGGTGCGGCGGCGGCCCGGCAGGGGCCACGCGGAAATCCTGCGCCGTGGCGGCGCCCCCCATCAGCGCCAGTGCCGTCACCAGGCCCAGCAAGCGGTGTGTCCGTGTCATTGTCGTTCCTCCTCCCAAAGGTGCGACCTGACCGGCCGGGCGGATCAGCCCGGCAGGCGCAGGGTTCCGTTCTGCGTGACGCCGCAGTATTTTTGCAAAAGCTGTTGCAGCCGCGCGACCTCGGCCGCCGTCAGGCCATGATGTTCCGCCGCGAAGGCCGCCGTGACATGGGGCGCCGCCCGGTCCAGCCGCGCCGCCCCCTCGGGCGTCAGCGTCAGCGTCACCGTGCGCCGGTCATCATCAGGGATGCGGCGCGCCACCAGACCGGCGTCTTCGAAATCGCGGATCAGCCGGGTCATCAGCGCGGGCTTGATGCGCAACACCGCGGCCAGATGCCCTTGCCGCAGGCCGGGGTTGCCGCGGATCGTGCGCAGGATGGTATAGGCTGATGGCGACAGCCCGGTGCGCTGGAAATGCGCGCGGTGATGGTCGGCTGCGGTCAGCTGCGCCAGCTTGAACAGCAATCCCAGCGAACCGGCCATGCCGCCCAACGCAATGCCGGCATCTGCCGCATCGAACGCCGCTTCGCCGGGATGTTCGGTGGTGGCCTCCATCCGCGATTCCCCTTGCTGCCTTCGCTCCAGCGTAGCAAAGTTATTTCAAAAAGAAACAATTCATTCTGTAACCATTGGCGGCCGAACGCCGGCGCCGCGCAACGCGGACCGCGGGCGTTTACAGCGCAACCGTTATGCCGCATAACAATCGCAGCACATGAAGCGAGCGCCTGATGGACACCGCCCCCGAACCCGCCGACCAGCTTGTGACCTTTGATCTGCGGGGCGATGTCGCCGTCATCGGGCTCAACCGCCCGGCCAAGCGCAACGCCATCTCCGACCGGGTGGTCGAGGCGCTGCATCTTGCCGTCGAACGCGCGCAGGACGAGGCGCGGGCCGCAGTGATCCACGGGGTCGGCACGCATTTCTGCGCGGGGCTCGATCTGGCGGAACACGCCGAAAAGCCGCTGATGGCCGCCGTCCAGGGCTCGCGCCGCTGGCATCGGGTGTTCGATGGCATCGAACGCGGCGGCATCCCGTTTGTCGCCGCGCTGCAAGGGGCGGTGGTCGGTGGCGGTTTTGAACTCGCGGCGGCGGCGCAGATCCGCGTGGCTGACGCAACTGCCTTTTTCGGCCTGCCCGAAGGGACGCGCGGCATCTTTGTCGGTGGGGGCGGATCGGTCCGCATTGCCCGGCTGATCGGGGCGCAACGGATGGCCGACATGATGCTGACGGGCCGCACGGTGGCGCCGGTGCAGATGGAGCTATGGGGCGGTGTGTCCTATGTGGTCGCCGAAGGTCAGGCGCTGGCGCGCGCGCTCGAACTTGCCACGGCGGCGGCGGCCAACGCGCCAATGTCGAACTGGGCCATCCTGAACGCCCTGCCGCGCATCCGCGACATGTCGTCC
>JAUXPG010000019.1 GCA_030683915.1 Gemmobacter sp. | reverse complement strand
GGCAACGCATCCGCGATACACTGCAGTCCGGGCGCGCGGCAGAACGGTTCGCCCGCATGGTCGCGGCCCAAGGCGGCCCGCGCGATTTTCTGACCCGCTGGCGCGACCAACTGCCAGGAGCGCCGGTGGTGCGCGACGTGCCGGCTTTGGCGGCAGGCGTGATCAGCCGCATCGACACCCGCGCGGTGGGCGAAGCGGTGGTGCATCTGGGCGGTGGCCGGTTGCGCAACGGCGATGCCGTTGACCCGCGCGTCGGGTTTTCCGACCTAAGGGGGCTGGGCATGGGTGTCGGCCCCGGCGTCCCGCTGGCGCGCGTGCATGCCGCGACCGAAGACTCCGCGAACCGGGCGATAGCTGCCGTGCAGGCGGCCTATACGCTGGGCGAAAAACCTGATGTTCCGCCGCTGGTCCAAGGACGGGTGGCCTGAACATGGCACGCGCCTTTCTGATCGTGATGGATTCCGTGGGGTGCGGCGGCGCGCCCGATGCGGCGGATTTCGGGGACGACGGCGCCAACACGCTGGGCCACATCGCGCAGGCCTGCGCCGAAGGGCGCGCAGAGCAGGGGCGCAGCGGCCCGTTGCGGATGCCGGTGCTTGATGGTCTGGGCCTTGGCGCGGCGATCATGGCGGCCAGCGGAATGGCCGCACCGGGCCTTGGCGCTACACCGCGGGGGCGTTGGGGGGCCGCGACAGAAATCTCGCGCGGCAAGGACACCCCGTCGGGCCACTGGGAACTGGCCGGGGTGCCGGTACCGTGGGATTGGACCTATTTTCCAGATACCCAGCCCGCTTTCCCGCCCGAGCTTATGGCGCTTGTGGCGCGGTTGGCCGGAACCGGCGGCACGCTTGGAAACTGCCATGCCTCGGGCGTTCCGATCATTGCAGCGCATTGCGACGCGCATCTGCGCACGGGCTGGCCCATCTGCTATACATCCGCCGACAGCGTGTTCCAGATTGCCGCGCATGAAGAGGCATTCGGTCTGGACCGGCTGCTGCGGCTCTGCGCCGATCTTGCGCCGCATCTGCATGCGATGAAGGTGGGTCGCGTCATTGCCCGGCCATTCACCGGCACCTGCGACACCTTCCAACGCACCGGAAACCGGCGCGACTATGCCATCGATCCGCCGGCGCCGACGTTGCTCGATTGGGTGGCAGACGCCGGGCGCGCGACCCATGCGGTGGGCAAGATCGGCGATATCTTCTCGATGATGGGCGTCGGGACACTCCACAAGGGCAAGAATGACGCTGCACTTTTCCAACATCTTTTGCGATTAGCGGGCGAGGCGGAAGCCGGTTCCTTGACGTTTTGCAACTTCGTGGAATTCGACAGCCTTTATGGCCACCCGCGCGACGTGGCCGGATATGCCCGCGCGCTGGAGGGGTTCGACGCGCTGGCGGGGCAGTTTCTGGCGCGCCTGCGCCCCGGCGATCTGGCGATTTTCACCGCCGATCACGGTAACGACCCAACGTGGCATGGCACCGAACACACCCGCGAGCGCGTTCCGGTGCTGTGCGCCGGGGTCGGGGCGGGGGAACTCGGGCTGTGCGCCTTTGTCGATGTGGCGGCCAGCGTGGCGGCGCATCTGGGGGTGCCGAACTCCGGTCCGGGGCGCAGCTTTCTTTAGCGCAGCGCGCGGCGGGGATAGCGGAATCGAAGAAGGAAAAGCGACATGTTGCCCAAGATCGAATTGCACCTTCATCTGGAAGGCGCCGCGCCGCCCGCGTTCATCCGTGGTTTGGCGAAGGAAAAATCCATCGACGTCGGCGGGATCTTTGATGAGCGCGGCAACTACAGCTATCGGGACTTCTGGCATTTCCTGAAAGTCTACGAGGCCGCGACCAGTGTCTTGCAAACCCCGCAGGATTACGCCCGCCTGACCCGCGCGGTGCTTGAGGACTGCGCGGCCAGCGGGGTGGTCTATGCCGAAACCTTCGTGAGCCCGGATTTCTGCGGCGGCCGCGATATTGGCGCGTGGCGCGAATACCTGCACGCGATGCAGGAAGCGGCGGCGCAGGTCGCGGCCCAAGGCGGGCCTGAACTGCGCGGCATCGTCACCTGCATCCGGCATTTCGGCCCCGACAAGGCGCGCGAAACCGCGCTGTGCGCGGCGGAAACGGTGGGCGGGTTTATCACTGGCTTCGGCATCGCGGGTGATGAAAAGGCGGGCAAACCCGTCGACTTCGCATGGTCGTTCGACTGCGCGCGCGAGGCCGGGTTGCGGCTGACGGCGCATGCGGGGGAATGGGGCGGGCCCGACAGCATCCGCGACGCCTTGCGCGATCTGGGGGTGGAACGCATCGGGCACGGGGTGCGCGCCATCGAGGATCTGGCGCTGGTTGACGAACTGGCCGAACGCGGCACGGTGCTGGAGGTCTGTCCGGGATCGAACATCGCCTTGGGCGTTTTCCCTGACTGGCGCGCACATCCCATCGCCGAACTGGACCGACGCGGCGTGAAGGTCACGGTCTCGACCGACGATCCTCCGTTCTTTCACACCACGATGGAGCGCGAATACCAAATGCTGCACCGCGCCTTTGAGTGGGACGACGGGCAGTTCCGCCGCCTGAACCGCACGGCCCTTGACGCGGCCTTCTGCGATGCCGATACGAAGGCACGCATAGCCAAGACGCTGGAGGCCGCCTGATGCTGGACCATCTGACCATCGTGTCGCACCCGCTTGTGCAGCACAAGCTGAGCATCATGCGCGACAAGGAAACTTCGACCAAAACCTTTCGCCAGTTGCTGCGCGAAATCAGCCTGCTGTTGGCCTATGAGGTCACGCGCGAATTGCCGATGACCACACGGCGCATCGAAACCCCGCTGGAACCGATGGACGCGCCGAGCATCGAGGGCAAGAAACTGGCGCTGGTCAGCATCTTGCGCGCGGGCAACGGGTTGCTGGACGGGATACTGGAGCTGATCCCGGCGGCCCGGGTGGGGTTTGTCGGCCTTTACCGCGACCCCGAAACGCTGCAGCCGGTGCAGTATTACTGCAAGGTGCCCGACGCGCTGGAAGACCGCATCACCATCGTTGTCGATCCGATGCTTGCCACCGGCAATTCCTCGGTCGCGGCGGTGGATCTGCTCAAGGCCAAGGGTGCGCGCCAGATCCGGTTCCTGTGCCTGCTGGCCGCCCCCGAAGGGATTGCCCGCATGCAGGCGGCGCACCCGGACGTGCCGATCGTGACTGCGGCGGTGGACAGTCACCTGAACGACCACGGCTATATCGTCCCCGGTCTGGGCGATGCCGGGGACCGGATGTTCGGCACGAAGTAAGCCCGGCCCAGGGTTGGTAGCGGGAGTATTGGAAGCCTGCCTTTCGCCCTTGCCCCATGTATTTTCCGACAGTGGCGAACGGCGGCCCGTGGGCACAGGCCGCCGCCATGGCCCGGTTACAGTTGCACGCCGCGGGTCAGCGCGCCGTCGATCACAAGGTTGGTGCCGGTGGTGAAGCTTGACGCCGGGCTGGCAAGGAAGACGACGCCACGGGCAATTTCCTCGGGCCGGGCCATGCGGCCGGTCGGGTTCAACGCCATCGCCTCGGCAAACAGCGCCGGGTTGTGCTTTTCGATCGACTGCCAGATGCCTCCATCGAAATAGGTGTTGCCGGGGCTGACGGTGTTGGCGCGGATGCCCTTGCCCGCCAGCTTCATCGCCAGCCCTTGGGCGTAGTGCACC